>NZ_JBBHZM010000006.1:0-129460 GCF_049843615.1 Fictibacillus sp. Mic-4
TATCTACTTATTATCGGATATCAACTGTTTATTGTCCAAATGCCATAAAAATAGACCACAATAAAGAAGTTTAAACCTATTTTTTACTTTCATTTTCTTATCAATAAGAACGTTCTTAGATGAAGGGGCACTAGTTTTCTAGTTTCATTGAAATGGAATAATTCGCCGGCAGAGGCCGCTGGCATTTTTCCCCGCCATGCGTTTGACAGTTCTCACTTTACAAAACATTTACGCTTTCTTCACAGGAAACATCCATTGTCTTAAAATCTATCAATTATCCTATAAACGATGTTAATAGAGAGGAGAATTCGTGCAATGAAAAGAATAGTAAGAAGTGTCTTCATGTCAGCGGCCCTTGTTGGGATTGGAGCAGGAGTAGCTTGTAAAGCGGAGGCGGCTGAACCGAACCATCCGTCGCTCAATCCGAACAAAATTTTAAACATTGCCCACCGCGGCGCATCAGGCCATGCTCCAGAGCATACAATGCTATCCTATGAAATGGGGCAAAAAATGAAAGGCGATTATATAGAAATCGATCTTCAAATGACGAAAGACGGAAAACTGATTGCGATGCATGATGAATCATTGGACCGGACAACAAACGGGACGGGCCCCGTTAAGGAGCGCACATTGCAAGAAATCAAGCGGCTCGACGCCGGCTCCTGGTTCAATGAAAAGTACCCGGACCTTGCCAGAGATGAATACGCCGGCCTGAAGGTGCCTACGCTGGAAGAAGTGATCCAAAAATTCGGCAGAGGCGCCAACTACTATATCGAAACGAAATCACCTGAAGTATATCCGGGAATGGAAGAAAAGCTGCTCAGCATCCTGAACAAATACAAATTGACAGGGCCAAATGTTCCTTCCAGTAAAGTCATCATCCAATCGTTCAGCCCAGAAAGCTTGAAGAAAGTCCATAAGCTGAACCCTGCCATTCCTCTCGTGCAATTATTATGGTACGACAGCAATGCGGCCGTCACTGACGCCGAGCTGGAAGAATATAAGACGTACAGCGTCGGTATTGGAATGAATTTCGACAAAATTGACAAAGCGTACGTTCAAAAGGTGAGAAAACACGGACTTCTCATCCATCCTTATACGGTCAATGATAAAAAAGATATGCGCAAACTGCTCGATTGGGGAGTGACGGGAATGTTCACCAACTTCCCTGACCGCCTGCAGGAGGTTTTGCAAGAAAAGTAGAGTACGTGTAAAAAAAGCCCCTTTGGCTGGCAATAACCTGGCAGTTTTTGAAGATGATCCTGCATACGCAGGGTCTTCTTTTTTATTTACGGAAGCGATCAGCAAAAAATCTTATGTTCCGGCTGTTAAAAAGAGCAAGTAGACTCGTAGTCTACTTGCTCTTTTCCATAACCGCAAAATAATTGTTTTCGTTATCGGCGAAGTTAAATACCCGTCCGGAAGGCATATTGACAATTTCCCCGACAGTTACATTTTTACTTGCTAAATCGTTGTATAACTTATCGAGATTTTCCGTGAAAAACATTAACGAAGGCGTTCCGAGATTTAATTCAGGCTGCATTTTAGCAACGAGTTCCTTATTGTGAAGAATAATGCTCGTTTCAGCTTCCTTTGTTGGGGCGATTTCAATCCATCTCATTCCCTGGCCGTTATTCTCATCCGAAATCACGCTAAATCCTACTTTTTCTGTCCAAAAATTGACTGCCCCATCCTGATCGTTGACGTACAACATAATTTGACCAACTTGATTAATCATTCATTTCCCTCCCTGGTTTTGGCGTTATTATTTATTTCTGCAAACCTTTCGGATTATCCTTGTTACAATTCTACTCCGTTCAAAAAAAAGCTGATCGTTCAGCTTGATTGACCGTCTAGTGCAAGAAGCAATTACCTTATGATTCTACGTATAATATGCGACGTTATTTTTCCAATCCAGTAAATGATTAATCCCATTAAGAGTAAAAATGATAAAAGCAAAACTGCAGTCATTATCGGTTCACATTTAAATGCATAAATGAATTTATCCACATCATAAATTTGATCGGGTTCGGTTACGCTTTCAGGGGTAAAGACAATTTCATTTCTCCAATCTTCATCAAGCATCAAATAGGAAGCTGTCCAGGTAGTGACGAAAAAGCTAAACGCAAATATCGGCAATAGCACGATAAAAAGAATGAGCCTTGCCACACTCCATGGTCCCCATGAACAATTTCCATTCCTTTTCACCTTGCACCTCACCTCTGGTTTTCCGTTAATTGGCTTTATTGTAAATGTATAAGAATATCTTTGGAAAGTACTATCTTTTCCTAGTACCCGATCAAACGTTCTATCTCTAATGCCCTATCGGCTAAGAACGTTCTTATGTTCAATTTCGCCTAAGTAAAAGATACGATGATGAAAGCAAAAAACAGATTCAACTTCTCTAGTGGTGTTATTTCATGAATGTTTTTAACTAAAGATTTAAAAACATTCAGTTTTCTTGCCTTCAATTTATTTGCATACTACCAATAAAGCAATCCTATTTTCGGATCAAGAGGGGTAATGGGATGAAGACGCAGGCAAAGGAGGATTTGATGATGCTCGTCGTAACTATTTTTTGGGGTTCGTCGTACTTGTTCATGAAGATGGTGCTCGGCGGAATGCGGGAATTCAATTTGATCGCCTGGCGTTTTGGCATTGCTTTTTCTTTTATCTGCCATCCTCTACCGCCGGCGTCTCCTTCAGGCTAACAATCAAACGATCAAATATGGATTTCTATTAGGCTCGATTTTATTTTTGTATTCGCCTCTGTTACATTTGGAGTGAAGTCGACCTCCGCTTCAAATGCCGGGTTTCTGGTCAGTCTTACAGTTGTATTCGTCCCGCTGTATTCGGCCGTTTTTTTTAAAAAAGCGCCTGAAAAGAGGATAGTTTTCGGCGTGTTATTGGCTCTTGCAGGCATTGGCCTGTTGACGCTAAACCATCAATTGGCGGTTCATTCCGGCGATCTTTTGTGCATCTTATGCGCCTTGTTTTATGCCTTGAACATTATGATGACGGGCAGACTGACGAAGAATGTCGATTCCATCACGCTTGGAGTGGTGCAACTCGGGTTTGCCGCTATGTGGGGCCTCTTATTTTCAACGCTTTTCGAGACGCCTGAGCTTCCGGGCACGCCCGGGTCATGGGTTGCTGTATTGGGGTTGGGCGTGTTTTGCAGCGCTTTTGGATTCATCATGCAAACCGCTGCCCAGAAACATACAACTCCGACCCACACAAGCCTCATTTTTTCATTGGAACCGGTTTTCTCAGCCGTTTTCGCTTTTCTATTCGCAGGGGAAATGCTCACAGCAAAAGGGTATGTAGGCTGTCTATTCGTGTTATCAGGTGTATTTCTAGCACAAATCAACTGGCAAGGCCCGCTTATGAAACGCGGGCTAAACAAAAGAAACAATGGGGCTAAGTTGGAGTGAACGGTTTCATTCATTCCTCCCGATTCCCCATCCGGTTCACCGAAAATTAAATAGGCTAAATATAGATGGCCATTTTGCCTTAACCAAAGATTGCAGTTTCCCTATTATTCATATCTAGCACTTCAACCTTCACACTACCACCAAGATGATATGACACTAAATCAGACAATGCGTTTAGAGCCATATGAAACTCATCGCTTCTTGTCTCATCTATTAATTCAATGCAAAGGAATGCATTTTTCGTATTTTCCGTCAGCATCGTCCTCTGGGCTTCGCGCCAATTCCAGCATCTGCATATCGCACCGCCATCATCTTTATAAACAATTTCACCTTCATATGGTGAAGCATTTTCCACACTCCCTAATGGAATAAACGGTTCATCACCATTTGCCCGTGTTAGCCGAATATCGCCTACAAAAGTGTCGATATCTTCTCCGCCACACGGAAGCCCATAGCGTAATGAAATTGAATTATAGATGTCAACAAGCGGGTTAATGGTTCCGATAGGATTGCCATTTTTCACTCTTTTTAATAACGCTTCGATGGAACTCCTTGCTCCTTTCTTTGTCTTGAATTTCCGAAAAGCTTCCCGCCAGACGGAGATGGCTGGATTCTTGCTGAATTCCTCCAGACTTAAGAATTGATGTGCTTCTTTCTCTGCCTCCCTGAGCAACTTCTCGTAAATTTCAACATCCCTTATTGAATTATCAATCCCCCGGCAAATAACGGTACCTATTTTTGCTTGAGGGAATAATGACCAAAAATCATCTTCAATGATCAACCGAGGCATCAACGATCTCTCCCTTTCATTTTACTTATAGTCCGGGTGTACACGCCTATGTTTTGGAAGGGCTGGCAAAGGCGGAGAACACCCCTAGAACAATATACAAATAACCAGTTATCCGGGACTGTAGCTTTGAACTCACTTTTCTGTCCAAAATCCGCTTTCTAATACTTGCTGCAAGAGCTGCATACAAACTATCACTTATAAAAGCCAGAATAATAAATATCATTCCTAAAAGCAAAAATTGCACTGGGACGGAACCAGCAGAAGGTGATATAAATTGCGGAAAGAAAGCTAAGAAAAAGAGTGCCGTCTTAGGGTTCATTATTTCTACGAGCGCTGATTGATAAAAAATCTTTATTAATTTTTTGCGAGGGGCTTTTGGAATTTCTGAAGCCGTAGAATCAGATGCAGAAAATAACGTTTTGCACCCCAGATAGATCAGATAAGCGGCCCCCAGGAATTTAACGATCGTAAAGGCTGTTGCTGATGTCATAAGGATCGCAGAAACCCCGATGGCTCCAGCTAAAACATGGACAGAACCGCCAAGAGATACGCCAAGAACGGATACCAGGCCCGCTTTCTTTCCTTGATCGATGCTTCTTGCCATAATATAGAGTACAGCTGGTCCAGGTATGATTAACAATGTAGCCGCAGCAATGACAAATAGCCAAATTGTCGAAAACTCCATAAAATCCAACTCCTTGTAGTATTTTTGCAGATGATTTATTTCAAGAAACAAGAGTTAGGCCCATTATTTAAAAAGTTCTTTCCGCTTTTCACGCATCCACCGGGCAACCTGAGTTTCCCCTTGTTCATTTGATTTTTCAAGCTCTGCGACAATCGATTTGTAATCGGTGTCACTGCGATTCTGGCTCATTTTGGCTGCAGCTTGAATATCGGTGATTTCAATTTCAAAGCCAACGATTCCTTTCATTTCACTCTCAAGCAACTCTGGATCAAACGTATCCCAGAGCCGGCCATTTTCCCGGTGAGATTCATAATGTTGAAGCATCGAATCCAGAGCCGATCTCAACTCATCCCCACTGATCACACGAGCGGTCCCATATGCATGTACAGCGAGATAATCCCATGTAGGAACCTCTTCAACCTCATACCAACTTGATGAAATGTAAGCGTGCGGCCTTTGAAAAATAAGCAACACTTCACGATGAGGATCCAACGTTTTTTTCTGCCTGTTTCCGTATGCAATGTGCCCGGTCGCAAAGATTTTCCCTTCCTCTTCACGAATGTCGAGCGGAAGGTGGGTAGCCAACGGGCGCTCTCCATCAACCGTAACCAATAAGGCAAACGGATTAGATTTCATCATTTGAACTGCTTCATTATGATCCATACGGTAATACTTAGGAATATACACAATCATCATCCTTTCAACTTGTAATTTAACTTTAAAAAAATAGTACTATGCATACTGACATGAAAAAAGGTACAATATTAAATAAATATACATGTCAGAAGGGATCGTAAATGAAAACGACCATTTTTAGACTCAATAATGACTCTCCCAAATACAAACAAATCTATGAGCAATTTAAATTATTTATTGAGCAAGGCGACATAAAAGCTAACGAGCAATTGCCCTCCATTCGCCAACTCGCAGACTCTCTTCAAGTAAGCCGAAATACAACATTAATGGCTTATGAACAGCTTGTAGCTGAAGGGTATATTCGCGGGGAAGGACGAAAAGGTTATTTTGCAAATGAGCTAGAACCTCTGATCTCTCAGGAGGCATTCATCTCTTATCCTAAAAAACAGACAGAGGCCAAGAAACCTCCGATTGTTAATTTCAGGGCAGATAGCGTTGATCAAACACATTTCCCGCTGAAAATTTGGAGAAGAATCGCCAATCATGTTTTAACTTTGCAGGAAAGCTTTCGATACGGGGAACCATTTGGGGAAGTAGCCTTGCGCGAACAAATTTCCGCCTATTTATTTCAATCACGCGGAGTGAAAACAAATGCAGATGCAATCATTATCGGAAGCAGTACCCAACAAATGCTTGTCTACCTTGGGCAAATCCTAAAGGATGAATTCCGGAGCATTATCGTTGAAGACCCTGGATACGACGGCGCCAGGGAAGCTTTTCAATTCCATCGTTTCACGTTTGAAACGTTGCCGGTTGATGAAACAGGCGCTGATCTTTCACTATTAGAACAAATGAAATCACGGTTAATCTATGTCACCCCTTCCCATCAAAGTCCAATGGGAGCAAGTATGTCTATCGGGCAACGGCAAACGCTTATTCATTGGGTGAACAAGATGCGCGGGTATATTATCGAAGACGATTATGATAGTGAATTTCGCTATACCCAACAACCATTTCCCGCTCTTGCCTCCATTGATTCAGCAAGAGTCATTTATTTAGGGAATTTCTCAAAGTCATTTCTTCCAGGAATCCGTTTAAGCTATATGGTATTGCCGGAACCGCTTTTAGAACGTTATAAACTTCAATTCCGTTATTTTGAAAGTACCACTTCCATTCTTAGCCAGCTCACCATGGCTAAATTTATGGAGGAAGGAGAATGGAATCGCCACATTAAACGCATGCGTCTTGTTTATAAACGAAAAATGCAGCACTTAGTTTCTGAACTAAGAAAACAATTCGGACAAACGATTTCGATTATTGGCGAGCAGTCTGGTTTGTACGTATTAATTAAAGTACACTTGAACCGCTCTGAAGAATGGCTAATCGAGCGTGCTTCTTCATATGGTGTTAATGTGCGTCCCACCTCACTCTATTTCGTAAAAAACTATACCGATCAACCGATGATTAAACTTGGATTTAGTCACCTTTCTTTTGATGAAATTGAGCTTGGTGTAAAACTCTTAAAAAAAGCCTGGGTTTAAAAACGCTCAGGATAGTAAGTAACGTCTTCAACAAACTTTACTTTTAGAAACCGATTTTTCGTTACCGAAGGAAAAAATCGATTTTTCCATGGCTAAGTTCGTTTTTTAGAAAGAGGGCTTTTCGTCTTTGTATATTTGGACGGAAGCTTTCCCGCTTTTAGGGCAAGAGACGATTGAAATTGGATAATCGCGCGAAAGGCTTTCATACGGTATTAAGAACAGCCCAATCTCTATCATTAATAAAATTGGCAAGGGAAGCTGCTTCTTTCGATCACAAAAGAACAAGCCGCCTGGTAAGGGAGGGACGATCGGTCTTCAACAGAATTGGGCGGCAATTTCCGATTGAAATTCATCACCTAAAATGACGGCTTTGTAAATTGAATGTCGTTCACCTTTCATAATTTCATAGCCTGATGCGCCATGGCCATCTTCTTCTAGCAACTGATGGATTAGCCTGCCGCTTTCGTTTGTTTCTTCCGTGTATGTGTCGCTGGGTATGATAATCTTGCACCGAACAACTTTGGGCGCCTCTTTTTTATAGTCAATGGCACTCATTTTCCCTCCCCTAATGATGCCGAAATACTTCACACGTCCTTCGCCCGGGACTCGCGTGTCGAAATTAATTTTATTCCGTCTATGGGATGCACGCTGTTCACACAAGAGATTTATCGATATTTTTTCACGCCTTTAATGACGCTGTTTTCTTTATTTCTCACAAATTGATGATGCTGGTATGAATGGCTGATTTTCTTATCTAATGCTGCCCCGCTTGCGATCGATTGCACGAGGGCTTTTGCGTCCCCGGGCTTGATATCCTTATACCAAATCCCTTCTGGATAGACGATTGTCACACATGCATCATGACACCTGCCATTGCACCTCGTTCTTGTTGTATGAATCACCTCATCAAGACCCCGGCGGTTTAGCTCAGCCCTGATCGCGTTGGTTACTTCATCTCCTTGATTGCGCAAGCACGATGCGCCATTGCAGATGAGAATATGGTGTTTTAATTCAGAAAAATCCCAGGTAGCCATTGTTACCTTCCTTTCTTATTCATTCATGGATAAAACGTCGACAATATGCAGCTCTTTTTTACCATAGGACAGATGTTGATCAGTTGCTTGTTTTGGCTTGCTGCTGGCGGCATCGCAGCCAGTCATTAAGGCCGAACAAGCCAAAAGGATATAGTTTCTTTTCAGTTCTTTTCTCCATTTCCTAAAATATAAATCGTAATGATTACGATTTATCAAAAATACTACTACCTTATTTGTTGATAAGTCAAGAAAAATATTTTTTCCTTTTCGCAGCGAGGCTTACGGAAAAATTACGCTTTTCTTTTTTTAACGGTTTATGCTATTGTTAAATCGTAATGATTACGTTTTATGGATAAGGAGTGTTTTACAGTGAAAAAAATTCCCGTAACGGTCCTGAGCGGTTATCTCGGTTCGGGAAAAACAACTTTGCTCAATCACATTTTAGCGAACCGCGAAGGGCTTAAAATCGCGGTCATCGTCAATGACATGAGCGAGATCAATGTTGATGCGGCTCTTGTGAAACAAGGCGGGTTTTCGCGAACAGAGGAAAAGCTGGTCGAAATGCAAAACGGCTGCATTTGCTGCACCCTCCGCGAAGACTTGATGAAAGAAGTCGAAAAGTTGATCAAGCAAGGAAACATTGATTATATCGTCATCGAATCTTCTGGAATAAGCGAGCCGATCCCTGTGGCGCAAACATTTACATACATCGACGAGGAATTGGGGATCGATTTGACCAAATCATGCAGGCTGGATACGATGGTCACGGTCGTCGATGCCAACCGCTTTTGGGATGACTTTGCATCTGGAGAAAGCTTGCTCGACCGAAAGCAGGCAGTGAACGAGAATGATGCCCGCGAAGTGATCGATTTAATCATTGACCAAATTGAGTTTTCCAATGTGCTCATCCTCAATAAAACCGATTTAGTCGAGCAAGAAGAAGTTGACCGGCTGAAAGGGGTTTTGCGGAAACTGCAGCCTGAAGCCAAAATCATCGAGACGGCCTTTGCAAACGTTCCATTAAAAGATGTTTTGAATACAAAGCGGTTTGACTTCGAGCAAGCGAGCCAGTCCGCCGGATGGCTAAAAGAGCTGAACGAGGAACATACGCCTGAAACAGAGGAATTCGGAATTTCATCTTTCGTTTACCGGAGAAAACGGCCATTCCATCCTGAGCGTTTACTTGAATGGCTCGAAAATTGGCCGGAAGATGTCGTCCGGGCAAAGGGCATCTTCTGGGTGGCCACACGGAATAATATGGCCGGGCTGCTATCGCAAGCAGGAACTTCCATCATCATCCAGGGCGCAGGCGAGTGGCTTGCCGCCTATCCAGAGAATGAACGGCAAAAGCTGCTCGACGAAGACCCCGAATTGCAGAAAAACTGGGACGAAGTATATGGCGATCGCATGACTGAACTCGTTTTCATCGGCCTCGACATGAACCGACAACAGGTTGAACAGTCTCTCGATAACTGCCTTTTGACGAATAAAGAAATGAGCGGTGATTGGGACAAGCTGTCCGATCCGCTGCCCCAGTTTGCCATTGGCACAGAACAATAAACATAAGCTCCCTTTCAGGAATACTGGAAGGGAGCTTATGTATTAAGAGCTCGCCGTTTTTAAGACAAGTCGCCGGAAGCTTTCTTTCATCTCCTTCACCGGCAATCGGTGCCCGATCATGATGATGCACGTCTCGCGCTTTTCTTCACACGCGAGCCTCGTGAAATGAGACCGGCCTGAAGCATACTGGAATTGGAATAACCCGCCTTCTCTCTTTAAACGGACGATCCCCTTGCCCCTCACAACATTTTCCGGGAGGGCATGGAGCCATTTCTCAATCGAAGCGCGTTCAATGGCCGGAACATTTTCCATTTTTATTGCCTGGAATGGATGGTGGTGGCCTTCTTTATGATGGGGGCTGTTCGCTTGATCGGGCGCCGGGACGGTAAAAGAACCGGCCCATTTCTTAAACACGGTGTCCATGTCAACTTTCCCAAATGCCGTTTCAATGGTTTTTGTTTGCCCTTGAAGCAGTTTCTGTATTTTCTTTATGGCTTTTCCCTTTACCTTTTCGCTGACAAGATCGGTTTTATTTAAGATGATCAACGTGCTTGCACTTAATTGTTCATCAAGCAAATCGCGGATTTCCTTCGAACTCGAAAAGATGCTGCCATATTCCAAAAACTTGCTGCAATCGACGATGCCGATGATCGACTGGATTTCAAAGCGATCCATGAGCGCGGGATCCTTCAGCGCTTCCACGATTTCTTTTGGATTGGCAATTCCCGTCCCTTCAATAAGGAGCACATCCACCTCGTTCTCTTTTTTCAAAAAAAGCGCCAGCTCTTCAATCAAGTTCTCCTTAACCGTGCAGCAAATGCAGCCATCCAGCAACTCTACCATTTTTTCACGCTGAAAGAGGTGACTTTCGACATTCGCCTGGCCCAGTTCATTCAATACGATTCCGGGCGTGGCGTTCATGCTTTTGCAATGTTGGAGCATGTTCAGCATGACTGTCGTTTTGCCGCTCCCAAGAAACCCTGTCAAAATAAACACTGGAATTTTCCTCATTTTCATAAATATCCTCCTATGTACAAAAATAGTTTGATTGCATTGGCGATCCCAATCCTATAATACTTGCAAATCGTAATGATTATGATTTAGAATTAAAATATCATTTTTCAGCTTTGTTGGATGAAAATTAGGAGGGCACCCTTTATGGCTTACATAAAAAAGACGGAAGGCTCTTTGAGAAAAGATGTAATCGGGATTTGCCTTTTTTTAATGTTTCTCGTTTCTTTCCTTTTCACGGAACAGATTAAACAGGATCCGCTGATGGCGAAACTCCCAAAAATGTTCGTCCAATTCAACACCATTTTTTTGAGCATCATCATCGAGACCATTCCTTTTATTCTATTAGGCGTGTTTATTTCATCCTTTATCCAAACATTCGTTTCAGAAAAAGCGATCGCGAAATTCATTCCAAAAAAACCGATAATGGCGATTGTTCCCGCGATTTTGCTTGGCTTTGCTTTTCCATTATGCGAATGCGCAATCGTTCCTGTGGTGAGAAGATTGATAAAAAAAGGATTGCCCCTCCATATCGGGGCTGTCTTGCTTATTTCCACCCCTATCCTTAATCCTGTCGTCCTCCTATCAACCTATTTTGCGTTCCGGAATCATGAGGCGATCCTTTACGCGCGGATGGGTCTTGCCATTTTTGTGGCGGCCATAGTGGGGACCATCACCTATTTTTTTTTCAAAAACCGCAAAGAATTGAAGTGGAGCAAGGAAGAATTGGCCGGTGAAGCCGTATCGGGGGCAACGCGAACGTTAAGCAGATGGAAGCAGACGTTTTACCATGCTTCAGATGAATTTTTTGACACTGGCAAATACATCATTATCGGCGCGTTTCTTGCCAGCCTGTTCCAAACCTTTTTCAACAGGAATTTCCTTCTATCCATCGGAACGGATGATGTCCGCTCCACTGGCCTGATGATGGGACTCTCGTTTCTTTTGTCGATTTGTTCAGAAGCCGACGCATTTATTGCCGCTTCCTTTGGCACCACGTTTTCAAAGGTGTCGTTAATCGCTTTTCTCGTATACGGTCCCATACTGGACATTAAAAATGCGCTCATGCTCTTTGCCACGTTCAACACCCGCTTTGTTCTCGCGTTCATTTCAATTGTCACAGTAGTTGTGTTTTTCTCGGCCCTGTGCCTGAAATTCATTTTATAATGGAGGGAAGGAATTGAAGAATGAACAAGATTGGGAATTCCATACGTATATTCGCGCGATCATATTATTCGGATTCATGCTGCTCCTATTTGCTTTTATCGTAAGCGGGAAAATCAACTCGTACGTTTCGCCGCGAATGGTGCCTTTTTCGTATATGGCCATGATTGGCTTTGGTTTGCTCGGTGCCGTCCAGATGTTCAGGGGGACGGCGAAAAACACGGAGGAGGAAATGAATTGCGGCTGCGGCATTGATCACCGCCCAAAAGGCTCCCCGCTAGCCCAGTTTTCTCTCTATCTCATTTTCGTCATCCCGGTTTTAGCCGGCCTCATGATCCCGGAAGCGGCGTTGGACACATCCGTTGCGAAAAATCGCGGCGTCAAATATGGCTCTGGCATTTATTCGAAGCCGAGTCCCCCAAAAATGGAGAACGAGAAATCAAACGCATTTAAAATCGATGCCGACGAATATTTGAAGGATCCAGATGGCTATATAAAAAAAATGGAAAAAAATGCAGCAAAACAAGCCGGAGTAGACGAATCTGCTGCAGGATCAGATGATGCCCGAGCGTATTACGCTTCTTTGGTGAATACGCTCGCGAGGACAAATAAAATCATCGTCACTCCGAACAACTTTATGGAAGTCATGGCTGCCATGGATCATGACATTCGCCCGTTTGTCGGCAAACAAATGGAGATTAGTGGTTTTGTTTACCGGGAATCCGGCTTCAAAGCGGATCAAGCCGTCGTTGCCCGCTTTGCCGTGGAGTGCTGCATAGCGGATGCTTCTGTTTATGGCGTCCTCATGTCAAGCAAAGACATGAAAGCCTATCAAGATGATGCATGGATCAAAGCAACTGGTGTCATAACGAAATCCGTTTACAACAAACATCCGATCCCGCTCATGAAAGTCCAACACTTGACAAGAATTAAAGAGCCGAAAGACCCTTATGTGTACCCGGACATGTAGCCATGGAATGATGGATAGATCGTGGGATGCGATAAGACACCCATTTAGAAAAATCAACGCCCGGGTATTTCCCGTTTTACTGATGAGAAATGTAAAAGGAACGGCGAACTGATATGTTCACCGTCCCTCTCTAGAAAGTGTTGATTTATTTTTCTAATCGCTAAATGAGGAAATTTCTTGCATCCCTTATTTATCCCGGCGGGCTTTAGAAAAGTCCATCTCACTTGTTCCCGGGGGCCGGCTGGTCGACTCCCTTTACCCGATGCCTATGCCCATCATCGGTTGACGTATAGAAATCGTAATAATGGACATGCATCCCGTTCCCCACCGGGATCGCCGGTCCGGACCAGGCCTGGTAATGATGGGTGTGGCCGTCTTCAAAAACGACATATCCCTCCGTATAATGAATATGGCTGCCATCCTGGGTGCGGGTCGGAGGATGTGTAACATCCAGGCATTGGTGTACATGCCCTCCTTCCATCGACGTATAATCGACAGAACCATGGGTATGATGCGGAACAAATCCTTCCACAAAGTCATCCTTCCCAATTTTTCGATTCATGCAGCTTCCCCCTTTTATGCATTTTTATCATGTTTATGCGCCGAAATAGTATTGTTGACCTGGCGCGTGAAAAACGCAAGGCTTCATTTCCAGGCGGCTGAATCAGGACCCTGGCACCAAAATTTTTACTCCTGTAAAACTTTCTCGAATGTGGCGGCACGAATGTCCGCGAACAGATCATTTTAATGAAATTCACTGGCCGTCATTCGGATCGCTTTAAAAAGGCGTCTCATATATAACTTCTCCGGTCAGCGATACATCATAGCCGCCGATGGAAGCGACTTCTTTTTTAAACGCATCGGAACGTAAAATTTGTTTCACGACATTCAGTAATTCCCCGGATGATTTGAGAATGACAAGGTCGTACCGTTCTTGGATTAAAGGAAGGAAATCGATGCCGACGATTCTGGCCGCTTTTTCAATACCGATTCCTACATTCGCTCTCCCGCTTGCGATCGCAGAAGCGACGCTTAAATGATTTGACTCCTCGTTTTCATAGCCGCTAATGATGTTTGGTGAAATATTGTGAAGGATTAATTGTTCGTCAAGCAACACCCTTGCCCCTGAGCCTTTTTCCCGATTGGCCAATTGAATGAACGGCTTGCTCAGGTCACTCCACGTTTGTATATTCTGGGGATTTCCGTTTGGAACATAGAAGCCGGCCATGCGCGAGACGAGGTTGACAACCGTATAAGAATGTCCAGTAAGCAACTTTTTAACATAGGGAACATTATATTCGCCTGTTTCACCATCAAACAAATGCAGGCTGACAATGTCGCACTCGCCCTGATACATCGAGATAAGACTATTTAAGCTGCCAACATAAGAGCGCAATGGCCTTAAGGGAGAATTTTTTTCAATTTCACTTGCAAGGAGGTCGAGAACCATATCTTGTCCACTAATGACCACGGTTCTTGGGCTTGATTTTTCTACTTTTTGCAGCTTTTCATTGTGTGAAGGCACAACGGCGGACTGCCGATTTCCTCTCTTATAGTTTTCAAGGTCGGCCTGGTCGATGCGCATTTGCCTCCCGACACGGAAAGCGGGCAATTCTCCTTTTTTAATAATGTCGTAAACGGTTAATTTTGAAACTTTCAAAAGGCCGGCCACTTCTTCAACGGTATATGAATGCTCTTTGTTCATAAAAAATCCCCTTCTTTCTTGCAAAAACTAATCTATATTCAATTATAATAAGTTATAACTAATTATAATGAATTATAATTTGGAGGGCGCTATGAAAAAATTTCTCATATCCATCTTAATGTTCGTCATTATGATTTGCAGCGGATGTTCAACTCCGGGTGTGACAAAAAAAGATTCTTCCTCAGCCGGCAAACAAACGGAGCTGACAATCTCAGCGGCCGCAAGCTTGAATGATGCGCTTGCTGAAATCAAATCCGTCTATGAAAAAAAGCATAACAACGTACATCTTTCCTTTAATTTTGGCGCATCCGGAGCGTTAGAGCAACAAATATCCCAGGGTGCGCCAGTCGATTTGTTCTTCTCCGCGGCCAAAGACAAGTTAGATTCTCTTGTTCAAAAGGGATTGATCGACAAAAAACAAGCTTGCGATCTTGTCGGAAATGATCTCGTTTTGATCGTTCCGAAAAACGAAAAGGAAAAGGTCTCGCGTTTTGAGCAATTAACGGACAACAACATAAAAAAAATCGCCATCGGCACACCCGAATCCGTTCCAGCAGGCGCCTATGCGAAAGAAACACTGCAAAATTTGAGAATCTGGGACAACGTTCAAAACAAAGTCGTCCAGGCAAAAGATGTTCGCCAGGTTCTGTCCTATGTAGAAACCGGTAATGTGGATGCCGGGCTCGTTTATAAAACGGACGCGCTTCCCTCCTCAAAAGTGAAAATCGTTCGAACAGCGAATGAGGACACACATCAGCCCATCGTTTATCCGCTCGGCATTATTAAAAGCTCAACACATATGAAACAGGCGGAAGCATTTTACCGATTCATGCAGGGCGATGAAGCGCTCCGTATTTTGAAAAAGCATGGGTTTAAAGGATTGAAACAATAAAATGGTGAACGACTTCTGGTCTCCAGTAAAACTATCGATCAGCATTGCATGTGTATCAAGCATTTTTGTTATCCTTTCAGGCACAATCGTTGGGAGGCTGATGGCCCGGAAACGTTTTGCCGGAAAGGTCATTGTTGAAACGATGCTTATGCTGCCGCTCGTACTTCCGCCATCCGTCGTTGGCTTCTTGCTGATTGTCATCTTTGGGAGTAACAGCCCGGTCGGCCGGATCTTTCATCAACCGATTATGTTCACATGGTGGGCGGCGGTCATCGCTTCGTCAGTCGTCGCCTTTCCGTTAATGTACCAGGCGGCAAAAACCGGATTTCAGTCGGTCGATGGAGAAATTGAAGACGCGGCAAGAGTGGACGGGGCGAATGAATTCAAGGTGCTGCTGTTCATTTCCATTCCGCTTGCGTTCAAATCGCTTCTTTCGGGGGCAGTCTTGAGCTTTGCGAGAGCGCTCGGCGAATTTGGCGCAACATTGATGTTCGCTGGGAATATCCCCGGGAGGACGCAAACGATTCCAACCGCCATTTATGTCGCCATGGATTCCGGAAATATGCAGTTAGCCTGGCTCTGGGTGCTCGCAATCATCGCTATTTCATTTATGATGCTTGTCATTGTACAGCTCAGACAAAAATAATGTTCTTTTATTTCGTATCAATTGCGGTTTGGAAAATAAAATTCGAGGTTTGGAAAATAAAATAAGTGTTTTGGAAAACAAATTTCCCACTTAGAAAATAAAATTCGGAGTTCGGAAAATAAAGTACGGAGTTCGGAAAATATCGCGATGAATTTTTGCGATCTGTCCTTTTTGCATTCAAAATTGTTACGATTTTGACTTTTAAATGCGCCTATCTAGCAAACGGGCTTATAAATGCTTTCTTGAAGCGTGAAAAAGCCGATGATGAAATCGGCTCAAGGGTATTATTCATTATTTTTCTCATTGGAAGCTGTATTGGCCAGCTTGAGAAAAACGTCATTGATGTTTTTCATCCGGGCCTCCACCTTTTTAGCTGCCGCATCCAGCGTGAATCCTTCTTCAATCAATTCTTGAATGAGAAGGATTTTTTTTATGTTTATATAATTGTACCTGCGGGTCGTTCCTTCCCCTTCCTTCTCTGACTCGATGATCCCTTTTTCTTCCCAGTAGCGTATTTTTCTTGTCGGCACCCCGGTAATGTCAGAAACTTCTCCGATTCCCACAACAAGTTTTTTTAACAAATCAAAGTCAAGCAATGGATCGATCTCATGTTTATCGCTCACAATCTTCCCTCCCTTACTCTTCGTAATTATTTTACAACACAAGAAATTTATTTACAAAAATTAAACGCAATCTATTGACTCTGTTTGTAACTTAATTACAATGTATGTATATAATGTTCATTAAGTGAAACTAAATGTTCAAATGAATAAGGAGGCCATTTCTTTGGAAAAAGCAGTCAGCAACATCCAGCATGCAGCTTCTGATAAAAACTATCCCCTTCTAACGGCGATTTTTTTCTGGTGCGGGTTGGTCGTCGTCTCAAACCTGTATGTCACCATTCCCCTTGTTTCAATCTTTTCAGACACATTTGATGTATCAACGGCGCAAGCCACATGGACCAGCAGCGTTTTTTCACTTTGTTATGCCGTAGGCTTTTTGTTTTTTGGCCCATTGTCCGATCGCTATGGTCGCAAAACCATTATTTTGATCGGGCTTGGTGCGCTAGCCGTTGTTTCTCCTATCATTGGCTTGTTTCATAGCCTGCCCTTGTTAGTGGCTCTTAGAGGAGTTCAAGGGATTGCAGCGGCGACGTTTGCGCCGGCCGCTCTTGCTTACGTTGTTGAAGTATTTCCTGCGGATAAGCGGGTCACTGCGATTGGATTTGTCAGCACGGGATTTTTAATGTCCGGCATTGTCGGCCAGGTCATAAGCAGCCTTATCAGCCAGCATTTTGGCTGGAACAAAGTGTTTTATCTTCTTGGCGTGATTTATTTGCTTTCTGCCTTTTTAGTTGCGCTGTTTCTTCCGGCGAATGATGCCAGGCGAGAAGAGGGGGGCGTTCTTGCATCTTTCACACAAATGGGAAAAGTGTTTGTGAAAAGAAACTTGTTAAAGTGCTACATCATCACTGTGACGCTTCTGCTTTCTTTTGTCGGCATGTATACGGCGCTCGGGAGCTATTTAAGCAGCCCGGCATTTGGCCTTGGCGGGCAGGACATCTTGTACGTCCGCACTTTCGGGATCTTAGGCATGCTGCTTTCCCCGTTTGCCGGGCGCCTGGTTGCAAAGTTTGGCATTCTCACTGTTCTTAGAGGCGGCCTGGCATGCTCCGTCTTCGGTCTTGCGATTTTGGGAGCAAGCTCCAACCTCGCTTTCCTTGTTGCAATGAGCATTGTGTTTGTGGCGGGGATTTCCATCACCGTCCCGACGCTTATTTCGCTTGTTGGCCAATTGGGTGGTGACGCAAGGGGCGCTGCGGTTTCTCTTTACACATTTATATTGTTTATTGGCGCGACCATCGGCCCGATGATTGTCGTTGATTTACTGAAAGCAGGAAGCTATCTATTAACCTTCGAAACGCTGGCGCTTTTGCTTGGAATAGGGCTTTCCGTCTCATTTTTTATTCAACAGGAAAATAGACTGTAACACGTTCAAGGTATGATGAAAATGGCTCATTTTCAGTGGGAAAATTTTAAAACTCAAAAAGCCGGGCGTTCTCCCCGGCTTTTTCTTACACTTTAAACCTTGTATTTTCTAGCACTACAATTTTTTCTTGGGATGACATGGCCAATTTTTTCGTATGTTGGACAAGCTCAAGGATATTGCCGCACGCTTGTTTCGCTCCTTTTACTAACAAAGGGACGCCAATCGAATCGATTTTCAGCCTTCTCGAGAACAAACCGCCAAAGGTCATGGCGATTGGCACGGTAGGTGATGTGTTCGAGAAAATGATTTTTTCATCAATGTTGTATTTTTCCTGCAAAAGCGTGCTTAAATTTTTCACACCTGGAATCAATACTTTCGATGAACCCCGGCCGATCGTATAAACTGGATGCCCATCCTCATCAATTCCATGAAAAATTAGCTTCCCCATATCGGACGTTTGCAGCTTGTTGAAATAGTTCACGTTTAAAATTTCTTCTGTTGTCAGTTTTCGATCTAAAGGTAGCTGCTTTAAATGATAAGCTGCGGCCAGCGCAGTCGTATGCGTTCCGCCAAAGTCATTATAGATGTAGATCATGTTCTCACTCCGTTACTTGAATCTAGCACCATTATTTCCAATACTTTTTACCGGCAATCATGCCTCTTTATGTTCCTTTCTCCTTTATTTATATGATGAATCGTTTTGTTTAAGGAGGAAGCGGCATGCGCGCGGGGAAAATTGAAAATTTCAAGTTATTGAGTGAATTTCAAACGGTAGAGGAATTTAATTCGACCATCCGGCGGTTTCTTCAGGATCATCGGGGTGAGTTTACGAAAGGTGAGCTGCTTGCGTTTCATCATCTTACAAAGTTCAGCATAAAAGTGATTGGCGTGTGCAATGCGAAAATCGGCACGCTTGTTTCGTCATGTCTTTCGGACAAAGGCGGAGTCTCCCGTTCGACGTTTGAACGAATGCTTCGGAAAGCCAAAAAGCTCGGGATTTTGTCGATTCATCATGCGCTCCGTCAAAAGGGAGGATTTGCCCATAATCTTTTTGTTTTTCATCAGTATGACAGGGCGAGCAAGGAAAAATTGACGGAGCCTGCACGAACGGAAAAGCCGGGTGGCACAAAGGCTGAGCGCAAATTTTCACAACCGGAAACTACTTCTTTGGAAACAAATAAAAAAATAATAAAAACCAACAACTTACGTCTTAATAGTATTGATGCAGCGGATCCTGATTACACCTACTTGCCGGATGATATTCCTAAAGAGTTCATTCATGCAGTAAAACCTTTTTTCACGAGAGCTATTGAAATTTATTCGCTATGGCAAAAGGTTCGAATGGCCTATCGGAGTTTTTCGTTTGAACAACATTTAGAAGAGCTTGTCGATCAAGCGATTTACGCCTTT
This sequence comes from Fictibacillus sp. Mic-4, assembly GCF_049843615.1. NCBI lineage: Bacteria > Bacillati > Bacillota > Bacilli > Caryophanales > Fictibacillaceae > Fictibacillus > Fictibacillus sp. Mic-4. The sequence continues at coordinate 19,468 of NZ_JBBHZM010000006.1, forward strand.
AAGGTCACGGTCTTTCAGTATAAGTGTGGGCGCATTAAAACGTCTTTTGTTCAGTATTTTTATGGGACGTTAACAACGGTTTTTTCGCGTGAAAAAAGGCGTGAGCGCCGAAGGAATGACGACCCCATTCCGAATTGGCTTGAACCTGACTGGGACAAAAGCTGCACAAATCCTAATTGGTATGAAATCGTAAAGCCCGAGCTTCGCAATAATTGCCCGATCCCGAATTGGCTTGAAATGTAAGAGCCCGGTTACTTAAAAGCTGGTCCGATTATGTATTGGCTAGAAACGAAGAAGTGCTAAACCGTGCTCTATTTCATCTACTCCAAAATGATGAGAGCTTGTCCAAAGCCGCGAAGTTATTGGCCAAACTCGGATGCTTATTGTCCGGCAAACATGGTTTATTGGCCTGGCTCTCGGATATTGGCTAAAATCATGGATGTATTGGCCAAAGTCGAGAAGTTATTGTCTGAACCCTGATGATTATTGTCCGGCAAACATGATTTATTGTCCCAGCTCACGGATATTGACTAAAATCACGGGTGTATTGGCCAAAGTAGAAAAATTATTGTCCGAAGCCGTATAGTTATTGTCTGAACCCTGATGCTTATTGTCCGGTATACATGATTTATTGTCCCAGCTCACGGATATTGGCTAAAATCATGGGTGTATTGGCCAAAGTCGAGAAGTTATTGTCCGAACCCTGATGATTATTATCCGAAAGCTTGATTTATTGGCCAAACTTACGGATATTGGCCAAAACCATGGATGTATTGGCCAAAGTAGAGGAGTTATTGTCCGAATCCTGTTGTTTATTGTCCGGCAAGCTTGATTTATTGGCCTAGCTCACGGATATTGGCCAAAATCATGGGTGTATTGGCCAAAGTCGAGAAGTTATTGTCTGAACCCTGATGCTTATTGTCCGGCAAACATGATTTATTGTCCTGGCTCTCAGATATTGGCCAAAATCACGGAGGTATTAGCCAAACTCGAGAAGTTATTGTCCGAACCCTGATGCTTATTGTCCGAAAGCATGATTTATTGTCCTAGCTCACGGATATTGGCCAAAATCATGGATGTATTGGCCAAAGTCGAGAAGTTATTGTCCGAACCCTGATGCTTATTGTCCGGCACCCAAGATTTATTGGCCAAACTTACGGATATTGGCTAAAATCATGGGTGTATTGGCCAAAGTCGAGAAGTTATTGTCCGAACCCTGATGCTTATTACCCGGCACCCAAGATTTATTGTCCTAGCTCACGGATATTGGCTAAAATCATGGGTGTATTGGCCAAAGTAGAGGAGTTATTGGCCAAAGCCACCAAGTTATTGTCCGAACCCAATCAACAGAAAAATTGCCCGCTCCCGTATTGGCTGGAATGGTGAGTCTGTACATTTTCCCCCCGCTAAAAATGTTGATTTTTCCCGGGAAATACGAACCTTCTTGTCGAAAAATCATTCATTTTAACGAACAAACTTTCTATTCGGATGAACTATTTTATAGTACTATAGAACTATGTTACGTTATAACGAACAATTTGATCATTCGACAAGGGGGGAACAAAAATGTCGGAACTCTCAGTGATACTGATTGATCAGAAGAAAAAACCGCGTTCCATCAAAATTAATCATTCGCTTGAGGCCTTTGAGGAAATTGTGAATGGACCGGTAGAGCTGCTCAAATTTCATCGGGAACCCTATCGACTCGTCTGCCATGTAAAAGAAGGGTATGATTTATACTATAATAAGAAAACACCTTCCGGAACGTTTTTCGTCGTCAAATACCAGAACGGATTCGAAAGCCTCAATGAATTGGAAGTGGACGAGTTAAAAAAAGTGCTTCGCATGAAGATGAAGAAGTGGAAATAAAGAGAGCCCCCTAAGTAAGGCTCTCATTTCATTTGGAGGAAATTGTCTTTATATAAACAGCCGGGAATTCCTATCATTTTCAGAATTCCGCATATGATGAGATGATAGACGATCATCGCTTATTTAAAAATATCCATCGAAACGATGCCTTTTTTAATCGAAAGTGACTTGATCCTCTGAATGTCTTTCGGGTCATTTAATTCGCTCATGAAGCTATCATACGCTTGCTGGACGGTTGATACCGGATAAATCGCCCGCTGCAAACGTTGATCCGTGATCGCTTCTACTAAAAAGAGTTCAAAAGTCTCTTTGTTCAAACAAGACCCCCTCCTTTTTTATTATCGTTATAAAATAATTCTTTCTTAGCAAAGGGATCTCCTGCTCTTTTGTTTCTTGTAACAAAAAAGAAAAAAACCGGCCTAAAAGACCAGTTTTTCAGACATTTGATCGTTCCTTTGTTGATCATTGCTTTAGTAACCTGACCGCATGAAGAAATTTATGGCTCTTTTTCTTTAACGGGCGAATACGTGCCCTCCGATCCGCTTCACGACAGGGCGTGTTAAAATCCATTTGCTTGTCGCAATGGACGGGTTGTAGTAATAATAGGAGCCGCTTGAAGGGTCCCATCCTCTCATGGCATCAATCGCCGCCCGGTACGCGGTATGGTTTGGCGACAAATGGTACTGGCCGTCATGCACCGCCGTAAAGGCATTCGTTTGGAAAAGGACGCCGTCAATCGTGTTCGGAAATTGGGCGGAATCAACCCGGTTCAATACGACGGCTGCCACGGCCACTTGCCCGATATACGATTCACCGCGCGCCTCGCCATACACGGTATGGGCCAATTTCTCTACATTTCGAAGGTGATTGTATGTATTTTTCCCTACCATTCCATTTTGCATGATATGCATATCGCTTTGGAATCGCCGCACGGATTCTCTCGTAACCGGCCCATAATACCCGGTAGGCTGAGTATGGAAATACCCCATTTTTTTAAGCTGGCGCTGAAGTTGGTAAACATGGCCGCCTCTGTCTCCTTGTTTGAGCAAGCTTGCAGCATGCGCGCTCTCCCCAAAATCAAAACCCATCACCAAAAATGAAAGAAATAGAATAATGATCGACTTTTTCAGCAAAACACATCACCTTCCTTTTTATAATTAGAACTAGTTTAGTAGAAGGCAGTCGAATTGTGTATCCGCCATTAGAATGATCTTTGTCGGAGTACCCCCTACTTTTTCACTATTTTCTAAAAAGTGCGTAATTTATTCATTGCTGCACATCATGTCGCAATTTCACGTTTTGGCACGAATACTTTACTATAAGCCCCAACGAATGAAGCCGACCATTTTTTGAATATTGTAACGTGATAGCAATAAAGCTGAAATGTTAAATTGATAGAATTGATGGAAGCAAACTTTTTTTACGAGGAGATCGAGGTATGGAAGAGCATGTGAAAAAGTCATTAGAAGAATGGAAAAATGAAATCAATGATCTATTGATCGCAATCGAAAAAGAATATAACGAAATCAAACAAGAATTGCAAATCTATTCCTACAAGTTCAGCATTACGAAACAGGTGATCCAGTCAACGGTCAATGATGAGCTAATCCGTGATATCCGTGAACGCTACCAGACTCCTTTTGAGCAGAAATTCAATCAATTGAAAGAAGATATAAAAGATCTAGAGGAGAAGAAAAAAGTCTTTCAAATGTTTGTCGATAAAATTGACAAGGTGAAAGGAAAAGATGAAAACAGGTCGTATTCGCCCGCCAATTGAATGGCCCCCACTTTAAGCTTTGTCTTAAAGTGAGGGCATTTTTTTTCGCTTTATTTTAATAGCCTGATAAATTCGCGCATGAATCCAGGCAGGTCAGGCCACGCATGGCCCGAGACGAGATTTTTGTCGGTATGAAGCGTTTCGTCAATATATGTAGCCCCGCATGCGATCACATCCGGCTTGCAGGCAATATAAGCAGTATATTCCCGGCCTTTCATTAAATCAGGAACGACGGAAAGCACTTGCGCCGCATGGCAGATCGCGCCAACCGGCTTATTTTCCTCAAAAAAGTGGCGGATAATCTTCGGGAGTGCATCATCCATGCGAATATATTCGGGAGCCCGCCCTCCCGGAATGATTAGTCCGTCAAACTTGGATGGATCAACATCGTAAAAAGCGACATTCGAATCAAGACAATAGGCAGGCTTTTCAACATATGTTTCCATGCCTTCGACAAAGTCATGGCTCACGGTTTGCAGTTTTTTGACTGTTGGGGAAGCGATCGTCACTTCAAAGCCTTCTTCCAAACAACGGTAATACGGGTAAAAAACTTCGAGAGCCTCCACCGCATCTCCAGTCACAATCAGCACTTTTTTGCTCATCGATCAAGACCTCCTTGAAAGTATCATCATTCACATACATATTCTTTAATTGTTTGTAAGTTCCTTCTTCATTTTAATAGAAAGACTCATAACGAATAAGTACCCACTTTAAAGAAATAAATAACCTGTTTGGCGAAGAAAATCTAGTGCCCCTTCTAGAAAAATAGTTTGAATTTCAGTACTCGAACATTCGTTATTTTAAGAACACCTCGTTAGATCTGTGAAATGAGGAAAAACGATCACGAATCGTTACATGATTTAAAACGATTTCGTTCTCGGACAATAAGGGCTCTTATTTGGACAATAAGTCATCCGGTTGAGACAATAACATCTTACTTTTGGACAATAAGCGAAAAAACTACTCCTTTTATTGTCCGACACAGGCCAATTATTGTCCGATGGAATCGATTTATTGTCGGAAATCTACTGTTTATTGTCCAGATGTCATGAAAATAGCACCACACTACCACACTAGAGAAGTTAGATCCTGTTTTTTGCTTCTAATTTTTTTACAAGCGAAAATGGATTCTTGAAAATAAGAACTTTCTTAGCTGAAAGGGCACTAGTTTAGACGAAGAAGTGAGTTTCATCATTTTTTTGCAATTGAATGAATTGCCTTTCAACTTAAAAAAGTAGTATCGTTAAAGCAGATGTACAACTTTTTCGAAAATGGGAGGGGATAATCATGTATACATTAGTGAAAAATGCTACAGTAATTGATGGAAATGGCGGGCAGCCTCTTGTAAATGCTGCCGTTCTCATGAAAGGCGAGCGAATTGAAGCGGTTGGAACCCTTGATCAAATCAAGCAGCCGGATGCCGATGTTGATGTGATTGATGCCCGGGGAGGATTCGTCTTGCCGGGGATGATTGACTGCCACGTACATATGATGATTGAATGGGCGCGGGCCGGTCTTGAAAAACGGCTGGCGACTCCGTTCTCCCTTCGGTTTTATCAAGCGGCAGACTATTTAAAACGGACGCTTCATTCCGGCATTACATCGGTAAGGGACGCGGGATTTACGGACGTCGGCGTAAAAGAGGCGGTTGAACAGCGGCTCATTTCCGGCCCCCGCATGCAAATCAGTGTTATTCCGCTTACGACAACAGGCGGGCATGGAGACGCCTGGATGCGATCCGGGATTGATATGACCGATGTCAGTTATCCAACGATGCCAAGTGGAATTTGCGACGGTCCTGACCAGGTGCGAAAAAAAGTGCGCGAGGTTCTTCGCGCGGGTGCCGACATTATTAAAGTCCATGCTACCGGTGGCGTGACGAGTCCGACAGACCATCCGGAATTCACTCAGTTTTCCCGGGAAGAGCTAGAAATTATGGTACAGGAAGCGGCATTTCGCCGGGGAGTAAAGGTAATGGCCCACGCGCAAGGAGCGGAAGGGATTAAAAACGCTGTCCGGGCGGGAATCCATTCGATTGAACATGGGATCTACCTGGACGATGAAGCGATTGAATTAATGTGTGAAAACAAAACTTTCCTCGTGCCGACGCTCCTCGCTCCTATCGGGGTGCTGGAAGCCGCCGAAAAGAGCGGTACGATGCCGGAACATGCGATAGAAAAAACCCGCGAAGTGATAGAAATCCATCGTGAAAGCATAGCGAAAGCGCACAGGGCTGGCGTGAAAATTGCCATGGGCACAGACGCTGGCGTCATCCCGCATGGAACGAATTTACGTGAATTAAGCCTGATGTGCCAAATTGGTATGACTCCAATGGAATCGATCGTCGCCACAACTAAAACCGCCGCCGAATGCCTTGGCTGGGACGATCGGCTCGGGACAATTGAAATCGGCAAACTCGCCGATCTGATCATCGCTAAAACAGATCCGATCGCAGACATTCAATCACTTGAACACCCGGACAATATTGTCATGGTCATGAAAGGCGGCCGAATCGAAAAAGACTTGTTGACCGCAAAAGGAAGCCAATCCTTGCATCTGGTTTAGGAGAAGTGGATCCTTCGTGCATTTTGGAAATACGATCATGTGGAGGAACTTCATTTGGAAATTAGAAAAGCGAGTAAAAAAGATCTAGCGGGCGTGGCGAGAGTGTATGTGGATAGCTGGCGGACTACGTATCGCGGCCTGGTGCCTGGCGAATACCTTGACGGGTTATCTTATAAGGATGCAGAAAAAAGATGGACGGATTTTTTGCAAGGCGGCAATGAACCTATTATTTATGCCGCCGTTCATCAATCTGGAAAAATCATAGGTTTTGCAGCGGGCAGAAAGAGTGATGATGAACATTTTAAAGGAGAACTCTATTCGCTTTATCTCTTGCAGGAATGTAAGGGGCAAGGCCTTGGCAAGCAACTTCTTTCAGCCATCGCCAACCATTTTAAAGAAAACGGCATTTTTTCCATGATGGTCTGGGTCATGAAGAAAAATCAATCCGGTAGAGGTTTTTATGAACGGATAGGCGGCAAAGAATATATCCATAGGACCAGCACATTTGGAGGAACCGTGGTAGATGATGTCGCGTATGGCTGGAAGGACATCTCGAAATTATGCTTAAAGTAAAATTTTGCAGAAAGAGTGGATGCATCACTGGCCGATGCATCCACTCTTTTTGGAAATGCATCCTTCGGCAACGCCAGTGCCAGCACATCCTACGCATCGCAAGAAATTCGCGGTGGGCGCTTAAAGACCTGGCGGCAAGCCAGTTTTTTCTAATTTAAATCGATTTATAGTAAAAGACGGTGGCGTCGAGTTCCCCATTTGCCGACATGGCATAGCCCGGGATTCGGCCTGCCCGGATAAAGCCGAGAGCCTTATAAAGCCGGTTGGAAGGGTCCCCTTCCCGCGTATCAAGCACAAGAAGCGACTTGCCTTCTTGCTTCGCCCGCTCTTCTGCTTTTTGTATCAATGAACGGCCAATTCCCCGCTGTCGGCAATCGGGATGTGTCATTAATTTGGCAATTTCGGCCCGGTGGCGGCCGTTTGGCTTCGTGCATAAATGTAGCTGGACGCTTCCGACGATCTCATCGCCCTGTTTTGCCACAAATATAATCACTTCAGGACCCGGGACGCTTTCCCAATAGTTTTGTGCCTCTATCCATTTTAATGGCGGGAGAAATCCGATGGACGCCCCCTCATCTACTACCTTTACAAGCAGCTCTGAGAGCGAATCGACATTTTCCCCGATCGACATCAACTCTTCAATTTTTATATCGCTCAACCAAATTACCCCCTATCCGCTTTTCTATCCATTTACTATAGATGAAGGCTATTTTCCACACAATAACGATGTCAGATGATCTAACAAACAATTTGGCGATCCTGGTATTAAATGGAGACCGTAAATTTATTTACGAAAACTAAAAAACTACTTTCCATTTTAAACGGGCTAAATTATCTTGCTTCTCTTCCTTTCATTTGCTAAGATTACTGACGAACGTTCGTAAGTCATGAGGTGGTTTTATTGAAAAGTAATGAAATTAAGGATGCGGCTTTAAAATATTTCACCATTCATGGGTATGAAGGAGCATCTCTTTCTCAAATCGCTGAAGAAGTCGGCATGAAAAAGCAATCGATCTACGCCCATTTTAAAGGGAAGGATGATCTTTTTCTTCAAGTTTTGCGTGATGCAAAAGAGACGGAGCTTTCTTCAAAACTCCGCTATTTCAGCGAAACCGATACACAGCATCCCGAAAAAGGGTTATACGGATTCCTTCAACTGATCATTGATCTATTCCAAAAAAATGAGCAGATCAAATTTTGGCTGCGTATGACCTTTTTTCCGCCGGCCCATCTTGCAAAAGCCATTGAAAAAGAAGTGGTCGAAATCGAGGAGAAGGTGCAGGCAATGCTGGAGAGCAAATTTCAAGAGTGGATGGATGCCGAAGCAATCGCCCGGGACGTGGCAAAAACACCGACGCTCGCCTTCCTTGGCGTCGTCGATTCCATTTTGGTCGAGCTCGTATACGGAAACGATGAGAAACGGCTGAAAGACAAATTAGAAGCCTCCTGGACCGTATTCTGGAGAGGCATTAAGAGGTGTTGATCGATGAAAAAAACCATAAAAGAACAAAAGGCGGTCTTGGTGATTCTTCTTAGTAATATTTTCATTGTATTTCTCGGCATTGGCCTGATCATTCCCGTCATGCCGTCTTTTATGAATATCATGCATTTAACAGGAAAGACGATGGGCTATCTTGTCGCCGTATTTTCGGTGTCACAACTGATTGCTTCGCCATTTGCCGGGCGCGCTGTCGACCGTTATGGCAGAAAAACAATCATCCTCATCGGCTTATTCCTTTTTGGCGTTTCAGAACTTATTTTTGGATTAGGCACGAATGTAGCAGTGCTTTATTTATCAAGGATTCTCGGGGGAATAAGCGCTGCCTTTATTATGCCCGGCGTTACGGCTTATGTTGCGGATATTACAACTACCGAAGAACGGGCGAAAGCGATGGGCTATCTGTCCGCCGCCATTAGCACCGGCTTTATTATCGGGCCAGGCATCGGCGGCTTTATTGCAACCTACGGAGTGCGGGTTCCTTTCTTCTTCGCGGCTGCCATTGCTTTTATCGCATGCATTTCATCCTTTTTCATTTTAAAAGAGCCGCTTACAAAAGAACAGCTTTCGGAAATTTCTGCCAATAGCAGGCAAACAAGCTTTATGAGCGATTTAAAACGGTCGCTTCACCCGCTTTACTTTATTGCATTTATCATTGTATTTGTGCTCGCATTCGGTTTATCAGCATATGAAACAGTTTTTAGCCTATTTTCTGATCATAAATTTGGCTTCACTCCGAAAGATATTGCGGCCATTATTACAATCAGCTCGCTTTTCGGCGTGGTTGTGCAAGTCTTTTTGTTTGGAAAAATGGTCGATTTGCTCGGCGAAAAGAAACTGATTCAGTTGTGTCTGGTTATCGGCGCGGTACTAGCAGTGGCGTCCACCTTGATTTCCGGTTTTTGGGCGGTGCTGGCGGTAACTTGCTTCATCTTCCTCGCCTTTGACTTGCTTCGTCCGGCATTGACGACGTTTTTATCAAGAGCTGCAAAGAAAGAGCAAGGATTTGTTGCCGGAATGAATTCTACCTATACGAGCTTAGGAAATATTGCCGGACCGGCGATGGGCGGAGTGCTTTTTGACGTCAATATCAACTTCCCCTATCTTTTCTCAGCTGCCATTATTGCCGTTGGGTTCGGCTTTACAGTGATTTGGAAGGAAAAGCATCTGGAAAAAAATTTTGCGGAATAATTCAGTTAAATTTTGTTGCTTACAATCGTTGACGGAAATATTGTTTTTAAAAATGGAGTGGCTCAAGGAGTAAAATAGCATCGCCTCCTCTTCCGGGCTGAAGTCGGCCGTGTATTTCCCCCTTCTTTTACACATATTATCAAGGAATGGCCCGGTTTATTTTTTGATCATACAAAGGGGTGAAGGCAAATGAAATGCCCACATTGCGACTATTCTAATCCGGAAGGGGCGAAGCGCTGTTTAACGTGCAGCCATAAATTAGTAAGCCCCGACTATCCAGAGCAGGATCCGAGCAAGTTATTTTACGAATTTGCGCAGCTTGTTGACGGGATTCCGAGTGCCAACCGGTCAGTCAAACCTAAGTTCCAAAATATCTTTTCGCGCGTGTTTCGAAAACATAGTGATATCGAGGCGGAACGGCTATTTATTGTCGGAACCTCGCTCACTACGCCCGATCTCGAAGAAGTGGAGGCAACCTGGCCAAAACCGTGGCTTTTTGCGAGGGTGTTCCTCTTTTCACTCATCGCATTTATAGGGCTGTACTTAGGTGTAAGCTTGTTTAAAAATATCAACTTTATCCCGGGGCTTATCGTCGTTGGCGCTTTCGCCGTCCCCTTTACAACGTTGATTTTCTTCTGGGAAATGAACGCTCCCCAGAATATCGCCATTTACAAAATTGTCTATGTCGTCTTTATCGGGGGAATCCTCTCCCTTTTAGTGGCCCTCGTTTTTTATGATATTCTTCGGAATAACATTAATCCTGTCACGATTGGGATCATTGAGGAATTGGCAAAAGTGGTCGCCGTCATCTTTTTTGTTCGCCACCTTAAATATAAATATGTTCTAAATGGGCTGTTGCTCGGGGCTGCGGTCGGGGCCGGTTTTGCCGCGTTTGAAACGGCAGGATATGCACTCAGGGCGCTCCTTTCCGGCAGCTTTCCTTCGCTTTACAACACCATCTTGTTGCGCAGCGTGTTTTCTCCCGGAGGGCATGTCGCATGGGCGGCTTTGACAGGGGCTGCATTTTGCAGGGTGCAAGGAGACTCGAAATTTCATCTTAACATGCTAAAGAAGGCTAAATTCGTTAGTATTTTTCTTTTAGTCGTTGCGATGCACGCTCTCTGGGACTCGCCCATACCCGGCATTTTTCCGATCGGACAGCTCGTTCTAATGGTCATATCATGGGTATTTGTTTTCTGGATGATCCGCATCGGACTTAATGAAATCACCGAGAAGAAAAAACGGTTGTCCGTTCCATAGAGAAAGGCAGAACCGGCAAAGCAGCGGCTAAATGGGGTCGCTGTTTTCTTTTGGGACAAAATTTCTTTTTCGTCTGGCGCTCCGGACCATATCTCCTCGCTTTTCGATAATAAATTCGCTCATTCGGCCAATAAAATTCGCTCTCCGACAATACGTTCTCTCGTTTGGACTGTAAACCTTGCTCCTCTGACAATACGTTCTCTGTTTTGACATTGAGTTCCGCTATCTGGGGCAACAAAATTCCTCGGGCCCAAGAAGCCACTGAAAAAGTTCCTTTTAATAAAAAACTAAAATTTTTGAAAAACCAAAACCCAAAAAAACAGTATTTTTCACTTAGGAAGTGGGGGATAGCATCGTGTTTACAATGCATTTCGCTTACCAAAGTGGGGATGTATTTTTTAGGAAAAAGCATTTTTGAAAATTTCTTGGACTTTTTCAGTGACCTCCGGGCCCAATATAAATTTGTTAATTACAGCAGATTAGCATGTGAATTTTGAAGGATTTTTACTGATTCGGATTATTTTAATTCTTCTAGCTACTAAAGATTCCAATCGTTATTCATCAAGATAAGAGAGCTCATATTTTCTTCCTCTCAGGCTGCCGGAATGTTGCAATTTAAGGGAAGTCAAAAGTTTAGAAGTTACTGAAATAGAAGGAATTTGCAAGAATTCACGGGCTTGATGATTCGTGATCGTCGTCCCTACTAAAAGGGCATAATCGTGAAGTGAAGAAAGGTGGGCATCTTTTGAAGAATGCTTGCAGTGGGGGCAAAACCAGGATCCTCTTTTTCTTTGCATAGGAAGAGAAAAGCAATTCGTGCATTGGACGCCTGTGAGAAGCTCTTTTTTGGATATTTGATATTGATCAAGCACACTATCATCCAATTGTATATACTGTTTAATGAGGAGACGTGAGATCTTCCTTATTTCTTTTAGATTTAACCACTCTTTTTTATACATCCGCTCAAGCTTTTCCACTTTAAAAGGAAGTGCGGCCGCATGCATCACTTTTTGAAAAATTTTAGGGTCATTTGGTATGGCTTTTAATAGCGTGTGCGGATTACTAATAACAATAAACGAGGCAATCGGCAGTTGCGGGAACTTGTTTTTCTGAAGCCACCATTCTAATTGAAGCATTTGACGCCGCACCTGCAAGAATGGATCTGGAAAACACTCTACCACCCCATTGTTTTCGCGAATAAGCTGGTTGCTTATCTGATCAAAGGTTAACGTGCCTGAATAATTTTTCACTTCAAGGATGAGGAGAAAATATGGGGAGATGAGCAACGAATCGATCTGAAAGTAACGATCTTTATGGTCGAGAAGCCGTACATCATGAAGGATATGGTAACGTTCATCAGAGAGAAAACTTAAATGAAAGTCAAGTGAATTTTCGCCGTATAGTCCCGCTGACCTTCTCGCTAATTCGTCTTCAATGCTCTTTCGCTTTGGATAGGATGTTGGGAGCCTTCTTAATAATGCTTCTAATTTTTGAATTTTGAGCGACTTTTTTCTTTCTTTTTTTATCAAATGACCACTTCCTTTCATAATTTTTTTAAAAAAATTCTACATAATGCGATGTATACCTTCCTTTTAATGCAAATTTTTTAGAAAAAGAGCGTTCAAACGTTTGTAATTGTCCGAAACCTGTATTTTATTGGGCCTGGACAATAATTCTTATGGTTCAGACAATTAACATCACGGTTTGGACAATAACTTTGCGACTCTGGACAATACTTCCTTGATTTTGGCTAATATCCATAGGCCTGGACAATAATTCTTATGGTTCGGACAATTAACATCGCGGTTTGGACAATAACTTTGCGACTTTAGACAATACTTCCTTGATTTTGGCTAATATCCGTGAACCTGGACAATAAACAAGCACCAATAAATGAAATATTCTGATAACGAAGCAGGAACCGATGTGCAAAACTCTGAAATGATTTGTCAGAACTGCAGTTGTAGCCTATAATCGCGTCTCCCACATTATTTTCTAATTAGGGATGACGATTGCTTCCCACAGAGGCGATGCACTTTCCCGGCAAGGCGACCCAATTTTTTAGATCGCGGAAAAAACGAAAGCCAATGCTCCTCCCGGGAACAATTGGCTTTGCTCATGATGTTGGATGAAGATATTGAAAGTCATCATGCGGTACTTTTCAAAAGAAAATATGCAATAATTATGCCAGGGAGAAGCCGCATAAATTGTAGAATTTTTTCAGAATATTATGCACCTTCGCATAATCTATTCTTTTGGTCATACTTTCCAAACATTTCAGCTTACCTATTGAATAGTCATGAAATAGAGCCTTTTCAAGTGTTTATTAAAGGAGGATTGACAGATGCCACACCAGGTCCCGCCTGCGCTGACATATAATCAAATGATCTCGGCGGTAAGAGACGGGCTTTCCAAAACTAGCGCCCCCAAGAAAATTATCATCGTTGGCGCCGGCATGTCAGGGCTGGTCGCCGCTTCTCTTTTGAAAGAGGCGGGGCATGACGTCACGCTGCTGGAAGCCACGGAGCGGATTGGAGGACGCGTTTACACACTGAGAGGTCCTTTTATTGACGATTTATATCTCGAGGCTGGCGCTATGCGCATTCCCTCCACCCACCATCTCGTTTTGGAATATATTAAAAAGTTCAGATTGCCGGTCAATTCATTTGTAAACACGACTCCCAACGATGTTATTTTCGCAAATGGCATAAAAACGACATTGGCTACCTATCAAAGGAACCCGGATATTTTAAATTACCCTGTCGCACCTCACGAAAAAGGGAAGACGGCAGAAGAATTGTTCACAATGGCAATCAAGCCTGTAATCGATTTCATTCAGAAAGATCCCGTGAAAAACTGGGGGATTGTCAGCAAGGAATTTGATAAATATTCTATGGATTTCTTTTTGCGCTACAATCCGGTTGGTTTGCGCCTGTCCAGCGGCGCCGTCGAAATGATCAAAGTGCTCATCGGACTTGAAGGATTTCCTGAACTTGCTTTTGTCTCGATCTTAAGAGAAATGATGGTTCTGTTCAGTCCCAATATGACCTTTTACGAAGTGACGGGAGGGAATGACCGGCTTCCTAAAGCATTTGTGACCCAGTTGAAAAATGAAATATTTCTCGGGCAGCGAATGACGAAAATCGTCCAGCACGATCATCAAGTAACAATCCATACGATCCATTCCAAAAGCTTGAGACCGCTCAAATATACCGGAGACCTCGCCATCGTGACGATTCCATTTTCCTTGCTCGCATTTGTCGAGGTAGAGCCGCGCAATTCCTTTTCCCATTACAAAAAGCAAGCGATTCGCGAACTTCACTATGTTTACTCGACAAAAATTGGCCTGCAGTTTAAGCGCAGGTTCTGGGAACAGGAAGGAATATATGGCGGCAAAATGCTGACGGATTTGCCGATCCGGTTCGCTTATTATCCAAGCCACCTCATTGGCACCGCCGGATCAGGGATCGTTTTGGCCAGCTATACATGGGAAGATGATACCTTGCCATGGGATAACCTCCCCGAAGACGACCGCATTCGGAATGCTTTAGACAACATGGCCGCCGTCCACGGCAAGCAGATTTACGATCAGTTCATTACAGGAACTTCTTTCAGCTGGTCCCAAAACCGGTACTCCGGTGGCGCCTTTTCCATGTTTAAGCCCAACCAGGAAACAGAACTGGGCCCTTACATTTCTGCCCCTGAAGGAAGGGTTCATTTTGCGGGAGAGCATACCTCATCGGCACCCGGCTGGATCGAAGGAGCGATAGAATCTGGTATTAGAGTTGCGCATGAAGTGAATCATTTGCCAGGAAGCTTTTTCGGCGAAAGCACCTGACTAACCCGAGAAAACAAAACGGGAGACGCAATGAACGATTAAATGCCAAAGAGCAAAAAAGCGATTCAGAACGAAAGATGTCTGAATCGCTTTTCCTATTAAACGATGTTTTCTTTTTTCGATAAGGAAGAATTTCGGGAATCCTCCCAACCTTCGATGTTTTCAAGACCTTGAATCGTGTCTTTATAAAAAACAGGATCTTTGCCCGCTTTTTTCTGTTTTATATAATCACGTAACGCAGCAAAGGCGATTTTTGATAGTAATGTAATCGCAATCAAATTGATGATTACCATAAAGCCCATAAATAAATCCGCTAAATCCCATACAAGCTGGACCTTTGCCACTGAACCAAAAATGATCATAGCTAACACGCTCATTCGGTACACCATCAACCATGCTTTGCTCGTGTTCAAAAAGCGAATATTCGTTTCTCCATAATAATAGTTACCGATTAACGCACCGAATCCAAAGAGGAAAACAAAGATGGCAAGACAGCCTGATGCCCAGGATCCAATGTGTTCGCTTAATGCTGCTTGCGTTAGCGCAATTCCATCTAGTCCGGGTTTTTTGTACGCATCAGAGAGCAAAATAATAAATGCTGTGCTTGTACAGATAATCAAAGTATCTGTTAACACACCAAATGCCTGGATAAGCCCTTGTTTTACCGGATGGCTTGTTGTAGCCGTTGCGGCAACGTTCGGGGCGCTCCCCATACCGGCTTCATTCGAGAACAAGCCGCGTTTAACTCCATTCATGAGTGCTGCGCCAATTGAACCACCTGCTATTTGTTGAAAACCAAACGCATTTTTAACAATAAGAGATAGAACTTCTGGCATTTTTGTAATGTTCGTCACGATGACAAATAATGCTGCACCAATGTACAATACAGCTAGAAACATAACCTTGTATTCCGCCATTTTAGCGATACGCGTCACTCCGCCAAAAATAATCGCAGCGAAACCAAGTGTCATGATGATTCCGAGAATTAAACGATTCGTGCCAAATGAGTTCTCAAAAGCAATGGTAACGGTGTTAGATTGCACGGAATTGAATACCAGACCGAATGAAAGCGTAATCAAAATGGAAAATAATACTCCCATCCAACGTTTGTTTAAACCTTTTTCCATATAATAGGAAGGCCCGCCACGGAAACCATTTTTATCTTTTACTTTATATACTTGCGCCAACGTACTTTCAATAAAGCTGGATGCAGAGCTAATAATTGAAATAAGCCACATCCAGAATACAGCCCCAGGTCCCCCTAATGCGATCGCAATCGCAATTCCTGTAATATTGCCCGTTCCAACACGAGCAGCCATTCCAATACAGAACGCCTGGAATGGGGACACGGTATCTTTAGAACCTGTTCTCCCTTCCATTAAAACACGAACCATTTCCTTTAACATTCGAATCTGGATAAATTTTGTTTTAAATGTAAAATAAATCCCGCAAGCAATAAGCATAATGATGAGTACTTTTGACCAAAGGAAATCATTTGTGGAGCTAACAAATTGTTGCAGTACTTCTTGCATGTGTACACCTCCATGAAAATTTTTATCGTACTATTTCTTCCATTTACTGATATTTCAGACTTAACCTGGAGCAATTTTTTCTAATTTACAATAAAAACTACGAAAACTAACAAAAAACGAGAAAAAACTACAAATGTTTTTTCTCGTTTTTTAATGGTAGAAAAATTGTTATTTGTGCATTTGAGGCTTGACAAAGTCTGCTCCTTATGAGAACATAAGGACTCTTTCGCATTTTTGGCAAATATTAGGGTTCTCACAAAAAGACAATTGGCCGTATTCTCAGCTTCAAGACACACTTCTTTCCAGTTGTTATCAACTTCTTTATTACAAGAGAGTTGCTCATGGTTAGCTAGCCCTTTAGCTAAACGAGGTATTCTTAAAAAAACGAATGTCCCATTACTGAAATCCAAACTATTTTTCTAGAAGAAGCACTAGATTTTAAAACTTCAGGTTGCAAATTGAACTATCCATCCAGATGACTGATGTTCGGCTAACTGACGGAAGGGGCGGTTCGCCAGATGAAGGCGGTGAAACCGGACAGATGCAATATGTTCTTGAATCGAATTTTATAGAACCCCAACTCCTTACTATTAAAACGGTAAAAGCGATGATGCAAATTTGCCCGAAAAAAAGATCTTCTTCCAACTTCTCATGAAATCCTCTCCCCAGATATAAAGGCTGATGTCATCGAGTGTAAGCTCTTTTTGTTGCATTCGTTTGACGATTTTCATGGTATAATCTACTAAACAATTTTTACTGGAAAGGAATCTTATCATGAAATCATATGTCGATGTGAAGGATGGCGTCGTCCCTTCTGTTTGTTCGCTTGATTGTCCGGATCAATGCGGGCTGCTCATTCATAAAAAAAGCGGGAAAATCGTCAAAATCGATGGCGATCCTGACCATCCGGTAACGCAAGGGAACATTTGCAACAAAGTCAGGAACATGGGAGAACGAATTTATGATCCAAAGCGGGTTAAAACTCCGTTAAAACGCATCGGCCAAAAAGGCGAGGGGAAATTTGCCCCCATTTCATGGGAAGAAGCTATTCGAGCGATTACCGATCATTGGAAAAAATTAATTGCCGAAGATGGCCCGGAGTCGATTCTTCCTTACAGCTTTTACGGCAATATGGGGCTGATCAATGCGGAAGGAATGGACCGGCGCTTCTTTCATCGCCTCGGTTCAAGCCAGCTTGACCGGACGATTTGTTCCGTTGCTGGCGGGAAAGGCTATAGCTACACGATGGGCGGAAGTTTTGGGACGGATCCTGAAGAGATGACAGAAACAAAGCTGTTCATTATATGGGGAATTAATGCAGTCAGCACGAACATGCACCAGATGACAATCGCGCAAAAAGCAAGAAAAAATGGGGCGAAAATCGTTGTCATTGATGTCCATAAAAACCAGACCGGACGCATGGCAGACTGGTTCATTCCGATTATCCCTGGAACAGACGCTGCGCTTGCGTTAGGCATTATGCATATTCTTTTCAACGAGCAGCTTGTCGACCGGCCATTTTTAGAAACGTATACGGTTGGGGCCAAGGAGTTGGAAAAGCATGTGAAAGAATATACGCCAGAGCGAGTTTCTGAAATTACCGGCGTTCCTGAAAGCGACATTTACAAGTTGGCGCGGATGTATGGGACAACTTCCCCTTCGATGATCCGGATCGGCAACGGCCTGCAGCATCATGACAATGGCGGAATGATCGTCCGGACGATTGCCTGCTTGCCGGCGCTGACGGGTCAGTGGCTCGTCAAAGGCGGCGGCGCGCTGAAATCGAATTCCGGATATTTGGCCCATAACACAACGGCATTGCAGCGTCCCGACTTGATGAATGGGCGGCCGCGTACGATCAATATGAACCAACTAGGAAGCGCGCTTCTCGAAATGGAAAAGCCGATCCGCTCACTATTCGTCTATAATTCTAACCCCGCCGTCGTTGCGCCTGAAGCCAATAAAGTGCGGGAAGGCTTGGCTCGCGAGGATTTGTTTACGATTGTCCATGACTTGTTTATCACGGAAACGGCAATGTACGCCGATATCGTGCTACCCGCGACATCAGCTTTTGAAAATACGGATTTCTACACGTCGTACTGGCATCATTACATTCATTTGCACGAGCCGGTCATTGCCCCTTACGGAGAAAGCAAATCCAACACGGAAGTATTCCGTTTGCTGGCGGAAGCGATGGGGTTTGATGAGCAGGCATTCAAAGATTCCGATGAAGAATTGATCAGCCAGGCTTTAAGCGGAAGCGACAATCCTCATTTAGCGGGCATTACGTACGAGGAATTAAAGAAAAGCCGCTTTATGAGAGCGCGCCATACCGGCAATCTAGTAGACCGGCTAAAAACGCCAAGCGGCAAAATCGAGTTGTTTTCGAAAAAGATGGAAGAGGATGGCCATCCGCCACTTCCTGTTCATGTGCCCTTAGTAAAAGAGAGCGATTACCCGTTCCTATTCGTACCGGCTCCGAACCATAACTTTTTAAATTCGACGTTTTCAAATAATGAGAAGCATATGAAGCTCGAAAAAGCACCGAAATTGTTCATGAACGCGGCTGATGCCGAACGTCTCGGCATAGAGGACGGCGAGGTTGTCCGGATTTGGAACGACCGCGGGGAATGCGAGCTGCCGGTTTCCATCGGCGATCACGTCCTGCCCGGCGTCGTCGTCAGCCAGGGTCTCTGGTCAGACGCTGCTGGCAAAAAGCACCTCGTCAACAGCTTGACCCCGGATCGGCTCGCCGATATGGGCGGAGGCGCAACCTTTTTTTCAGGACGAGTGAATGTAGAGAAAACTGTGTAGGTGCAGTTTTCTCTTTTTTCAAAAACTCACATCAAGCATTCCGTTTAGAAACTTTTTTGTGATTGGAAATCCGGAGCTCTCACCGATAACAGCATCGATCCCACAGTGAGGGCAAATGGCTGTATTCTCTTCGTCACACCACTTTTCAATTTGACCAGGGCTGAAAATTTCCAAACAGTTAATCTTGAATAACCACGTTTTATATAATTAAATGAAAAACTTACTTTTTTGCTATTTTTTCATAAACGGAAGGTACAGAAAAATGAATTTCATTGGAGAAAATTTCAAAAACATTCTACTTGTCATCTTTTGTATAATGACCTTTATCAATCTATTTGTAAGGGATGAGAAAATTACAATTATAGGAAATACAATTGCTATAATCCTAATAACTATCGCAGGAATAATTTCAAGAACCACGAAGGCGAAAAAAAATTGATAGTACCCCAAAAATTTAGTTGTCGCTATACTTTCTTTTCACTAAACGAAATAGACCACCCTTAAGCTCGCAACTCCAAGCGGTCTATTTCGTGTAGATAAAGAAGATCCCTCGAAGGGAACATTGCAAAACAGTAGGTTGCCCCCTCATACGATCATTTTTATTATTATACACAATGCACGAAAACTGTCTTCTCTACCTCCAAAAATTAATTACGACAATATATGCTGTGAATTGGGCAATAAGTTCCTCGCTTTGATCAATACAGTCATGAGTTTCGACAATAACTTAAATCGTACGGACAATAAATCCCCGTGTTTGGACAATATCCTGCCTAGTTCGGATAATAAATCCCCGTTTGGACAACAATTTGACTCGATCGGACCATAAATTCTTGCGTTTAGACAATTTCTTGACTCGGTCGTCCTTGTTCAGAAAATAAATACCCGCGTTTAGACAAAAAATGCGGAATGCCCGCATTTTGCGAAAAAAGCTGATGATCAACTCTTTTCTCCCCAGTTTTCTTCTATAAACGCGTCCCTGCCGGATTCTACCCGTTCTTGTTTGTAGGCTTTGGGGTTCTTTTTATAAAAATCCTGATGGTAATCTTCCGCAGGGTAAAAGGCGGTCGCCGGTAAAATTTCCATCACGATCGGCTTATTGAAGCGGCCGCTTTCCTCTACTGCCTTTTTCGATTGTTCCGCTAGCTTCTTTTGTTCTTCTGTATGGTAAAAGATCGCTGTCCGATATTGCGGCCCCCTGTCGATGAACTGCCCACCGTCATCTGTCGGGTCTATTTGCGGCCAGTACAGGTCCAGCAGCTTTTGGTACGGAAAGACGTCCGGGTCGTACGTAATTTGCACTGCTTCATAATGCCCGGTCGTTCCTGTTTTTACCTGCTCATACGTTGGATTTTCGACATGGCCGCCTGTGTATCCTGAAACGATGCCGTGGATGCCCGGAAGTTCGTCAAACGGTTTGACCATGCACCAGAAACACCCGCCGGCAAAAGTTGCGTGCTCTATTTTTCCCATCCAATGATTCTCCTTCTATTTCATAGTCCTTTCTCTCATATTAACGCTCCAACTTCTCATAGGCTAGCTTTTTGATCATTTCTTCATGCTCGGGATAGTGGTCGAGCAGTTCTTTTATCATTAGATTAAAAATTGCCTACGGGGCTTCTTTTTACCTCCCCGTATGTATCGCATGTCCCTCTTGCCAGCCTGGCGCCGGTACTGATGGTCGTCGCATGGAAAATTAGCAGGAAAGAGCAATTTATTGAGATTCTCAAAGAAAAAACAGGGCAATCATTGGTGTTGATTGTTACCTTTGTCCTTACCTTTTCCTTCAATTTGACAATAGGGATCGGCGCAGGGCTCTTCGTTTCTTTCGCCCTTTTCCTTAAAAAGAAGAAATGGCAAAAGCCACTGGCAAAATCGATGCGCAAAATGATATGAG
Source organism: Fictibacillus sp. Mic-4 (assembly GCF_049843615.1). Taxonomy (NCBI): domain Bacteria; kingdom Bacillati; phylum Bacillota; class Bacilli; order Caryophanales; family Fictibacillaceae; genus Fictibacillus; species Fictibacillus sp. Mic-4. Next base: position 40,282 of record NZ_JBBHZM010000006.1, read on the forward strand.
GGCTGCCCCGCTCTGGTTAGAGGCAGGGGCTCTCCTGTTTGGCCAATTAATGCCGCATTGCTGCATCGCGGATAAGAGAAAAAATAACGCGCATACTATCTCTATTTGGGAGGTGATCTTACATGAACAATGACCTTAAAAAGCAGCAGAATGCGCCGACCCAGGGCCAGGGAGCGGGATCCGAATACAATGAGGCCCATGCCGGGCAGCTGCCGGATTACGGAAAAAATGATATCGATCCGAACGCCGTCAATGCATCCGACAATACCGAGATGCTTTACGGCATGAACGATCTCGACGGTGAAGTAAAATAACGTTTTTCTGGATGATGGCTGCTCTTTTTTAAAATACGGATGCAGCCATCGCTATTTTTTAATGTTTATTCAATCTGGAGGCTGCAAGGGATATTGTGATGAGCTTAAGGCACTAAGATTCCGTGTACTTTCGTTTCATGGCTACTATGTTCAGGTGAAAGCGCCTGAGAAAATCGCAACAATTCACTCAGAAGGGCAGCCTAAAGAAGACCAGGACCATCGATCAAGCGACAACTTCGCAATCGACAATTTGCCGCCTTACGCGACAAAATTGCAATGGAAAATCGTTGAAGGACCGAAAGACGCTCACTTCGATGTCATGCATGATGACAGTTTCGGCCTCGATGAAACGATCTTTTATGACCTCCACAACGAGTCAACCACAGAGATTAAGAAGAGCGGGGATTTGTACATCGCCAATCCAACGAACACAGGCGGCCAGAGCTTTACCGTCGAAGTGTACGCGATCCCTTGATAAGCCAGAAAGCCCGCTGAACATGTACATAGCGGGCTTTCCGAATTTTAAATGGAGAGCTGCGCCATTCTTCGGCTCTTTGCCTATTCTCTAAGATTATAAAGCCGCTCATCAGCTGTGAAATGAAATTCCCGCAAGGACGGAGAATAGCGAAAGTGCCAATAGCGGTTTGGACGAATGAGAAAAGAAGAGAAGCGAGCCATGGTATTCCGCCAACGTGCACACAACGGTTGGCGGCGGCAGAGGATGCATTTAGCCGGCTTGCCAACCATCCGAAAGGATCATTATCCAAAATCCGGTCGTAAGCATACCATGCGCCAAGCCATGCTCCGGCTGCCTGGTTTGATTCTGCCGAAATCAAGCGGATCGAGAACCAATCCTGGCCGTTCGTCGCAGATCCTTGCCATGTTGCAGCGAACGGGAACTCATCACATTGCTTGCCTGTCCTGTCTTCATCCTTAAACTCCTTATCGCAAGCGGATCTCGTTTTATTCCTATTTTTGTTGTATTCATCCGGATGCCGTTTCGTATACATCCTTGTGAGCGGTTCGGAGCCTAATTTTCCCGGGATTTTTTTGCCAAGAACATAAGGCTTCGTCTCTTCTGGATGATCCATCGCAAATTTCCAATGTTCCCCCGCTTCTTTTAAAATAGCAAAATCAGGATCCGTTGTTGGAACGTTTAACACCGATTTCGTTTTGCTGAATATGGCTCCTTGTGGAAAATATTGATCAGGAAACGCAAACATATATCTGGCTGAATCAAATCGTACCGTTTGTTTAATGCCGTCGATTGTCTTTGTGAAGTTCTTCGGTGCGTGATGAATGGTAAGCTTCGGCCAGAAATCCATGTACCCGATTTTATCGGGATTGTCCTCGGTTGCCTCGGGCGCTTCCGACAGAAAAGTTTTAACGCCAAAGTTATTATTCTTCCATTGGGCGATCGTCCGCTCTTCGGCCGGCGTATCCGGGTCGGGCTTGCAGTCGCCTGGATTAAGCTTCGCCTCGCAGACGACATCGATCTTTAGCTTTGCTCCATTTAATGCCGGATTTGTGACTAAAATGTCATCAAGATAATAGACGACCCTCATCTTCCGGTCATGGTTGGAACCATAGCCAATTTCGGTGAATTGAAACTGCACGCCATCATAAAAACAAATTCCGAGGTGGCATTTGCGCGGGACTTGATAGGTGGCGACGTGAGACCAACAGAAGGCGTAATGGTTCTTGATGTATCCTGTCTCAGAGCCGCTTGCCGGATTCTGGCGGCATTCATTCGTCGTCTGAATATAATCATACTCGAATTTCGGCGGCATCCATCCTGCTGCTGTCAGCTTCGGCGCGCCAGGCTGGGCATAGTAAGCGGCCCTGGCATCCTTGTCCTCTTTCCTCAGCTTCTTTAGCGTCTGGAATCCTTCCCTCTTCTGTGGTTTGTCCTTTTCGATGCCCATTTTTTCTACCGATTGGCCTTCTTTCAAGAGCCGGGCGGCCTGCTTCATTTTTTCCTTATCATTAGGAATCCAGTAGCCCCCGCCATTCGAATGGGCTTGTGCCTGGACAGGAGTTGCCAGACTTAATACAAGCAATAACCATACGGCGATTTTCGCTGCACTTCGAATTGATTTCGACATCCAATCCCTCCCATTTATTGATTTCAATTTTGAATTATACAACAATTTAGATAACCTCAATAATGCCTTATTACCTAAAATGGAAAGATAGTCCGTTTGTATTATGCCTCACTTCTCCCGGAAAAAAAGCCCCACTCGAAATCGAATAATAGTCTGCTAGTGCCCTTTCAGCTAAGAAAGTTCTTATTTTCAAGAATCCATTTTCGCCTGTAAAAAAATAAAAAAATAGGATCAAACTTCTCTAGTGTGGTGCTATTTTCATGGCATTTGGACAATAAACAGTGGATTTCCGACAATAAATCGTTTCCATCGGACAATAAATGGCCTGTGTCGGACAATAAATTTAGTATTTTGTACACTTATTTGTCCAAAAGTAAGATGTTATTGTCTCAACCGGATGACTTATTGTCTAAATAAGAGCACTTATTGTCCGAGAACGAAATCATTTTAAATGATGTAACGATTCGTGACCGTTTTTCCTCATTTCCAAGATCTAACGAGGTGTTCTTAAAATAACGAATGTTCGAGTACTGAAATTCAAACTATTTTTCTAGAAGGGGCACTAGATTGCCTTTAAGCATACTCCACCAAAAAAACAGTTGCTATTAGATTCCTTTATTCCATATAATTTACTAGAAAAATAATTTTATGAAACGAGGGGAATAGGGTTGAAAAAGCTGGGGGCCATTTTATTTGTGCTGCTATTAGTTGTCGGAATTTTCCCGAAAGTATCTTTTGCGGCCGTAGACGAAAAAGAATTGGATCAATATTTATCTGAAATTAGTACAGAACGAGGATTTACCGTTACAAAAGAAATGCTAGAGGAGCACCTTTCCTACTATGACGAAAAATTAAAAGATTTTAATAGCGTTCAGAAGCTTCGCGATTCACTCGGCGAAGTCATTAAAAGCGACTTAAGCAATCTCGATGGAATCTATAAGACTTACAACTTAGATGAGAAAAGTCTTGGAAAATTATTGGCTGAAAATGATGAAGAATTGAATGATTATATTTTTATCCATGAACTTGAAGATGCGGTTGCCTTTTATAGTGAAGGCGGCGGCGATGTTGAGCTTACCACAGACGATTTGAAAGAACTTTTTTCGCTGTTTGATTTATCTGAAAAAGAAATGCAGAACTTAACGGCCCATTTTCAATCGATTGAAGACGAGCTTTCACAGCCAGAAACGCAAGAGCGCTTAAACAACCTGGCGGATCGGATGATGAACTTCGCCGACTTTGAAACGGCGGATGATCTTACTGCAGGGCAAATTGAGGAATTATTCTCGATCTACAATGAATTCCTTCACATCTTCCATCTAAAAGCGAAAGCCAGTATCGTAAGGGGCGGGACAGAAACACCTCTATCTTTTAAAGAGCTTATCCAATTAGAAGAGTTGAAAAATGCGAATTTAAAAATCTCCCTTTATAATCTTGATGGCCAATTTTTAGCTGACATTATCATTACAGGTGATGAGATCGATTCCAGAAAGATCGTTGATACAGGAAAAAAGATTAAAGTAACGAATGAAAAAGTCGTGCAAGAAGTGAAGCATAAACAACATCAATCGGCACCGAGAACGGTAAAAGGAGCTAAGCTTCCAACCACCGCTTCCGATTATTTAACGAACACACTTATTGGACTTTTTGCGTTTGCTGCAGGACTTGTTTTATTTCGTAAAATGAAGAAAGCGTCGTAACGATGGAGAAACGAGCGAGTAAAAGAAGCCGGAGTACCTGGCGGTGGATTTTTCTTACTTTCTGTATTGGTCTTATTACGTTTGGCGTATGGTTTTCGACAACGAACGTATACAAGTTTGCCAAAGGCTATTTCGCCTACAAAGTGCATTCAAAAGATTACAAACCGCCAGCACCAAAGGCAGAGGCTAAAACTCCGGTGCACAAGCGGGGTGAAAAAGAAAAAGCGCTTTATCCCGTCCGTCCGAAAAAAGGCGATAACATTGGCGAGCTCTATATCCCGAAACTTCATGCTACGCTTCCGATATTTCACGGCACGAACGAAGATGAACTCGAAAAAGGGGTCGGACACTTTGCAGGCAGCGTACTTCCGGGAGAAAGAGACAATTCCGTTCTGGCCGGGCACCGGGATACTGTTTTCCGCAAGCTCGGCGAGGTCGGCAAAGGCGATTTGCTTATCGTAACGACATCTGTCGGCGAGTTTCAATACAAGGTGAAAAAAGTGCGGATCGTGGATAAGGACGACCGAACTGTCATCGTTCCAAAGCCGCGCCCGACACTGACGGTCAGCACCTGCTACCCGTTCTACTATGTCGGCCACGCGCCAAAACGATATGTGCTAGTTGCGAATCTCGTGTCGAAAAAACTTGCAAATGAAAAAGAAATGAGGTAACAGGTTTGAACGCCTGCTGCCTTTTTTTATTGAATCCAGGGCACAACACAATTCATCCGGGCGGGATTTCTATCATTTTCGATACGTTATCAATCAATTTGAGCACGTTATCTATCAATTGAGCGGCGCTATCAGTCAATCTTGCGTTTATCAGTCAATTCAGGTAGGATATCTATCATTTTCGATACGTTATCAATCAATTTGAGCACGTTATCTATCAATTGAGCGGCGCTATCAGTCAATCTTACGTTTATCAGTCAATTCAGGTAGGATATCTTTCATTTTCGATGAGGTAACAATCATTTCGAGCACTTTTTCAATCAATTGTGCGGGACTATCAGTCAATCTTATGTTTATCAGTCAATTCAGGTGAAATATCATTCAATTCCGATGAGGTATCAATCATTTCGAGCACTTTTTCAATCAATTGTGCGGGACTATCAGTCAATCCTGCGTGTATTCATTCATTCGGGCTAGAAGTCTGTCATTTTCAGAATCGATCAATCAGGATCAGATTTATGGAGGCAATAAACCCTGGATTTGGTACCAAATCCAGGGTTTATTATCATCTAGCGGGCAAATAACCGATACGTGTCGCTCATTGTATCACCGTTGCCATAAATTTTTGCAGTGGACGGAGAACTGTCCGACGTATTGTCATATTTCCATTCTAATCTCAGCCCCATATACGAACCTGCTCCATAAGTCGATGTGCTTTTCTTTTCGATAAATTTTGAAAAACTTTTCCACGTTTTCGGGCCGACGATTCCATCTGGAGCCAAGCCGTTTCCTTTTTGATACGTTTTTACTGCCTTGGCCGTTTTCGGTCCAAAGATGCCATCAACGTCCACAATTCCCGTTTCCGTATAAAAGGACATCACATTCAAAATGTACTGCAAGTTCCTTACTTCCGTCCCTGACTTTCCTTGCTTGAGGACAGAATTTTTATTCCAGTATTCTGGATGATGGAAACCAGCTGCCGATGCCATAGAAGGAGTCGCAATAAAAAAAGACAAAAACAAAACGAGGAGGCCTGTTACCCATTTTTTATTCGCTTTCATTACAAATTCTCCTTTCTAAAGTCAATACTAAAAACATGGCAAGTGTTCTGAAGAGGAAAATTATTCTATTCAGTTTCCTTCACCTTAAACCATTTCAGCCAGCCAATCAAGAAGTTTGGCCTTATCTAGCTTATAATAAGGCTTGAGCCCTATTTCTGGCTCAGGTCCCGCCGAATCCCTGGCAAAAATTCAAACGATAGCACTAGTTGATAAATTTTTAACGTTTTTTCAACCACTCTGCTTGCCTCAACCGTGATCCACCTGCACAAAAAGAGAAAACGCAAAAAAGCCGTGACGTCGGTCATTCACGGCTTCTGAAAAATATTAAGACCAATCAGCAAGGTCCCCGGCCAAAGCCTAAGCAAAAGCAGCCGATGATCACTAAAAGAATGAATAAAATAATGATAAGCACAAATCCGTTTCCACCAAAACTCATATGTTCCCTCTCCTTTTCCCTTTAAAAAATGCTCACTATAGGTTATGTGTCTATAGGCGTTCATGTATGGGCACATTGAAAAATGGGCGTTCGTCCTACTTCCTGGAAACATTGGAAGGGCATTTTTCTTTATTGCAAATAGAAGGATCGTTTATGCTTGTATTAGGGTATAGTTGTAGTAAACAGGCGAAGAGGTGAGAATGCATACTTAAGGAGAATTGGATCGTATGCAATTCCTATGAAAAAATTAGCGGGTTTGTTAGTCCTTTCATTTCTAATTGGAGCCGGTGTCGCTTTTTATAAAGATAACACCGCCGAATCGAAGCAAGAGACGGAAAAAGTATTATCCAGCGAGTCAAAAGAGGCTGTCCCAGCATCAAGTAAAACGAAAGAAGCGCCTCCTTCTTTATCAAAAACAGAAAGAGTGAAAGCATCTTCTTCATCCCAAAAACGAAAAAAAGCTTCTTCCACTAAACAGCAAACGTCGTATCGCTTGAGCGTTCCAAAAATTAAACAGTTGCCCGAATTGGCGCGCGGCTGTGAAGTGACATCGCTAGCGATGTTGCTGAATGATGCAGGAGTAAAGGTAGGCAAGATGGAACTGGCAAAAAAGATAAAAAAAGACCATACGCCTTATGAAAAGAAAGATGGGGTAACGTACTACGGGAACCCGAATGACGGATTCCTCGGCAATATTTATGACTTGAACGAAATGGGATACGGCGTTTACCATCGTCCGGTCGCTGATCTGGCAAGACAGTATATGCCGGGCAGAATTAAAGACTTGACTGGCCAATCGTTTGATTCCATCCTTTCTTCCTTAAAAAAGGGGCGGCCCGTCTGGACGATCATCAATGCCCAATACAGAAAACTGCCGGAATCCGCTTTTCGCACGTGGCACACGCCTTCAGGCAAAGTGAAAATCACGTGGTATGAACATGCCGTTGTGCTAACGGGGTTCGATGACAAATATGTCTATTTCAACGATCCACTCGATAAGGATTCAAAAGCGCCGCGGAACGATTTTAAGGAAGCGTGGGAACAAATGGGCAGACAGGCGATTACGTATAAGTAGCAAATTGCTCGAATTCTGGTTTGAGAGATATAAAATGAGATTTCGTCTAAATGGAGTTTATTCGTCGAGCCAGATCAGATATTCGTCTAAATGGAATTTTATTCGTTGAATCCATCCAGTTATTCGTCCAATCATCGTCAACTCGCAAAAAATGCCAAAGAGACCTTTGCGGACCCTTTGGCATTATTTTTTGTCAAGAAGATATTTCCGGTAGATCATTGGCGATGACTTAGCGATCGGCTTACGATTGGCATCCTGCACGACTTTTTCAATAAGTTGATGTTGAGGTGACCGTTGGCAGACGGGATCGGTCGCATGGGCATCCCCGGTTAAAGCAAAAGCCTGGCAACGGCACCCGCCTCTGTCTTCGTGCCTGAAATCACAAGATCGACAAGGTTCGGGCATCCAGTTTTCACCACGAAAACGGTTAAAGGACTCCGATTCGTACCAAATATGCCGTAAAGACGACTCGCGAACATTTTCAAACGATAAACTTTCTATGATTCCAGCGGTCGGACAAGGAAGGACCACTCCATCCGGGGCAACTGTTAAACCGATCGCCCCCCATCCCCCCATACATGGCTTCGGTGTCGATGCGTAATAATCAGGAATGACCCAAATTATTTCCATTTTTTTCTTAAGGCGCGCTTTAGCGGCTTCATAAATTTTACTGGCGCGTTCGATTTGCTTCCGATCTGGCAACAGCCGCTTCCGGTTAAGCAAAGCCCAGTTATAGTATTGTGTGTTAGCGAGCTCGAGCCGCTCGGCGCCCATTTCCTCAGCGAGCTGAATCACCTCATCTAAATGATCCATATTCATCCGATGCAACACAACATTTAATGATAAATGCAACTCCGCTTTTTTTACCGCCTTGACAGCTTCTTTTTTCTTCTCAAAGGCTTTATAGCCGCCGATTCTATCTGAAAGTTTTGCTTCTCCTGCCTGGAAACTCACTTGCACATTGGCTAAACCGGCCTCCTTAAGCTGAATAGCTTTTTCAGCCGTTAACCCAATGCCGCTTGTAATCAGATTTGTATACATCTCTAAGCGATCCGCATGCCGGATTAGACAATCAAGGCCGTCCTTTAAGAGCGGCTCGCCACCGGAAAAATGAACTTCTACAACCCCAAGATCAGCAGCCTCGGATAAGACACGGCACCAGTCTTCGTTTGAAAGTTCCCCTCGCTCTGATACCATATTTATCGGATTCGAACAATATGGACAGTGCAAAGGACAGCGATGGGTCAATTCCGCAAGCAGCGAGTATGGAGGCTCCACGACATTTTTACTCGTTGTTATTGGCTGTGCCATCTGTATGGATCACCACCCATCCTTGATCCTCCATTTCCTGAAGAAACTCGGAAATGTCCGCCTGCATCGCTTGTAAATCAGGCAAGGCTACTGAACCCGCTCGTTCTGTACTTTCCTGCAAAGAAGCCTTTACATTTTCGGTGATGGTGTCCACCGTTCGATTTCCGTCACATAACGCAAGGACCGATGCGGCGGTTTCGTTCAAGACAACAACCTTTTCCGGCAACAAAAGGAGATGCTTCTCCCTCACCTTATCAAATTTTAGCCGCGCTTTTGCAGCGAGTTTTGGAAAATAATTTTTTAAAATTCGCTCCACCACCTATCCTTTTTCGTGCCACGACAATAACTATCGCTGTTCGGACAAAAAAAACACGGATTTGGACAATAACGTCTTCAGTTCTGACAATAAGCAAACTGGTTTGGACAATTCCTCCTCAGTTCTGACAATAAGTAAACTAGTTTGGACAATTCCTTCTTCGGCTCCAACAATAAACTTTATTTAGGGCAGGGAAAAGCTACCTAAAACGGGTCTGCTCATCAATCAAGCGGAAAAAGTCACGTTTTCGAAGGAAAAGCCTTTTCGATGGCATCAAGTTGTGCCCACAACACGTCGCATTTAAAACGCAACGCGGCGACAGCCCGCCGTTGTTTTGCCGGCGTCTGGCAATAGGCGATCACAAGCTTAAGGGCGGTGTCCGAATCACGCGGCGCCTGGGTCAAGCGATTTTGAAAATAGTCAAAGCCGCTTTTATCAATCCATGGATAAAGCCGCTCAAGCACCTTCATTCGTTTGGAAATAAGATCGGGCGAAAACAATTCTGTTAACGAGGAGGCAATTGCTTCGATCCACGGCTTTGTCCGTGCGAAGTTGACATAAGCATCTACGGCAAAACGAACGCCGGGCACGACCCTGACCTCCTGCTCTACTTCTTCCCGGGACAATCCTACCGCTTCCCCGAGTTTCAGCCATGCTTCGATTCCGCCATCTCCCCCATGCATGCCGTCATGGTCAATGATCCGCCCAATCCACTGGCGCCTTAGCTCCCTTGACGGCAAGTTCGACAAAATGGCGGCATCTTTAATAGGTACCGATTTTTGATAGTAATATCGGTTGGCCACCCAGCCGCGAATTTGCTCACGGCTAAGTTTTCCCTCGTGCATCGCCACATGAAAAGGATGTTTATCATGATAAAACGAACGCCCGACACTTTTTAACCGCTCCGTGAATTCATCCGGCGTCCAGAGATTTTCTTCATTTTGATACAGTACGCTTACTCCCCTTTCTTGTTCGCTCAAGGTCATACCTCCACTTCCATACCATCATAGGCAATTTCAAAACCAAGCTGTTCTAATGTCTTTCTCTCTATAGAGTCCTTATGCAAAACCGGGTTGCTGTTGTTAATGTGAATCAAAATTTTCCGCTCAGCCGGGAATGTGGCTAACGTTTCCGCAATGCCTCCTCGGCCGCTAATTGGCAAATGCCCCATTCTCTGTGCGTTACGTTCGGTTGCACCCATCTTGACCAATTCATCGTCTGACCAAAAGGTTCCGTCGACCATTACAATATGAGCTTTCCTCAAACACGCCTCTACTTTTGGGGTCATCCTTTCTAATGTAGGAAAATAAGCAAGACGCCTGCCCGAACGTTCATTATGAAAAACGAGCCCGACCTCCCAAATCTCTTCCGGGCAATGCTCCTCTATGCTTGAATTGACATAAAGCGGCGGTTTTCGTGAAACGGGAACCACCTCAAGCGAAATCGACCCTTCCGCATTTTCACCTGAATCCCCTATCCGCTCGCAAAATCCGGGGGAAAGAGAGTGCCATTCCCATCTACAATAGTTATGTAACATTGGGAACACTGGAAAAGCGCTGTGCAAAGTCTTTCGGACACTCTCGGTACCATAGATGCTTAATCGAGAACCTTCCCGCAGTGACAATAACCCGATCGTATGATCGAGCTCAGCATCGGTTAAAATCACGCCGGCTAATGGCGTCTCTCGTACTCCGGGTCCCGGAAAGAGGGCGGGAAAAGATTCAATTTGCCTGTGAACATCTGGTCCCGCATTGACGAGATACCAGTCCTTTTCATTGGCACTTACCGCAAGAGACGATTGCAATTGCGGGCGAAGCCGATCGCCCCCCGCACGAGCGCCCTGACAGTTGGGGCAAGCACAGTTCCACTGCGGAAAGCCTCCTCCGGCCGCCGTACCTAAGACTCTAATTCGAATTTCGCTTCAGTCCTTTCATTTGAAATTTTGCTCGCTTCCTTCGTTTTCCCAACTAACTTCGCAACTTGCCATCCAATCACCATATTGACAAGACCCATGAGAATAAATAAAAGATAGTCTCCGATCGGATCAGGAAGCAGGAGATCAACGAGCAACCACCAGCCTGCTGTTGAGCATCCGATCATCGCGCCGATGACTGATTTCATGTAACGATTCATTTGTATAACCTCCGCTCATTTGGTGAACGCCATACACAAAAAGGCCTCCTTACTCCTTGCCAACGTAGTTATACATCGTCACTTCAGAAGATGTATTGATCACTTCGTACTCAGGTTTTACCCACATGTGATTCACCTCCATTCATGACAAAAATGTGATGATCTTCTCTAGCGTTTTTATTAATCTCTTTCACGTTCATCTTATGACGGTGGGTAACCTGAAATAACCAGAATTTCGACTTGAAGTTGTCCAAAGCACGTGCAGTTTGGCAATATGTAACAAAAAGGGACAAGAATATGTTAGCCATTTAGGAAAAACGCTAATGTGCCTTTCAAATAAAAAACCTGAGTCCGTTTCATTAACGAACTCAGGTTGCGCTAAGATGCTATTTCTTTTTCAGCTAACGCTTTCATTTCTGCGCACGTTTCTTTCTTTTTTCCCCTTACGATCCATTCGGAATCGATATCGTTCATTCCGGGTCGTTTATCCATCACCTTTCTAACTTAGCGATTATCTCCTCATCCCCTTTAAAATTTCTTTCATTTTTTGAATGACGGTTCGATAATATTGAATCGGGTGAGGGACAAATTGATCCCTTCCCGCATTCTTATTAATTAAGGCTTTCGTTCCATCCTCATTTATTTCAAATCCTTTTATCCTGATTGTACCTCTTTCGCCTGACCAGAGTTCAGCAAACTGATGAAACTCGGCTTTCACCATTCCTTTTACTTCTTCCTCTTGAAGGGTGAAGTCATCCAGGGATTTTCCCGTTTGATATAAAAAAACGTTGGCTATTTCCTTATCGATGAAATCATCCGCGATGACGCAGTAATCCATAATCCCGAGCGGTATTAATTCATTCGCGGACACATCGATTCCGACTTCTTCTTTAATCTCTCTTACACCATCTCTGGGGGATTCATGGGCCCATAGATGTCCAGCGGCAGTGATATCTAAAAGATTTGGATAATCCTTTTTGAAATCGCTTCGGAGTTGCAAATAGATGTAGTCTGTATCCTTTTCTTTGCCAATAAACCAGCAGTGAAAAGCTTCATGCCAAATCCCGAGTCGATGGACCTCGTCCCGGGTAGCGACACCTATTGGATTTCTGCCTTCATCAAAGATTTTCAATTGTTCTTTTTCCATGCGGTCTTCTCCCTTACTTCACGCCATAAACGTTCGATTTTTACTTCATTGTTTGAAAAACGAAGCAAAAACACGTCAGGATTGCTAAGGTTCGCCAGCCATTAAACCCAAAGTGGCTGTCATAATGCCTTAAAAGCAAAGACATTAAATTTCCGTGGGTTACGAGAAGTGTGTTTTCCACCTCGCTTTGCAAAACTTCATCCACCACGCAGACGATTCTGTTCATCGCTTCCTGGCTTGACTCGCCCCCTTCAAACTTCAGCTTTAGATCATTGAATGTTGCTTTGAGCTTTTCAAGCCAGTCTGGCAAATCTTTTGTACTGAGGATTCGTTCCGATAAACGTCGGTCAATTTCAATGTTCAGCTTTTTCATTCCGCTGATCGGCTCCACCGATTGAATGGCTCTTAAAAAAGGGCTTGATATGATTCGGTCAACCTGGATAGTGGAGAAAAAATCGGCTAAAAGTTCTGCCTGTTGAACCCCTTTTTCTGTTAGTTGCGATGTTGAAGGCTGCCCCTCTGCTTCACAATGTCTGACAACATAAATTTTTTTCATAGTACGCGCCATTTTAAACATCTACAAAACCCTGTGTTTTAACTGCGGGAATTCTTCGCGGATGGATTCGATTTGCCCAAGGTCGATTTCCGTTTTGACGATCGTTTCAAATTCGCCTGCGGAAGCGACGGCAACTCCCCATGGATCGACGACCTGGCTGTGCCCCCCTAATAGGACGTTTTTCGTTTTCCCAACACAGTTGCTTGAAACGAGGAAGCACTGGTTCTCAAGGGCACGCGCTTGATTGAATAGGTTCCAGTGGGCAAGCCGTTGATGCGGCCAGGCGGATGTGACGAGGAACATCTTCGCTCCCTTATCCACTTGTGCCCTGTACAATTCAGGAAAACGTAAATCATAACAAGTCGATAACCCGATCTTCCCAAATTCCGTCTCCAGTACTGTCGGTTCGTCCCCTCTTGTTAAAAGCTCTCCTTCTGCAGAACCGTAGCGAAACAGATGGATTTTCCGGCTCGTTCCAACAAGCTCCCCTTTCCGGTCAAAAAGAACGCTCGTATTGTAATAATTGTCGCCTTCTTTTTCTACAAAACTACCAGCGTGCACGTATGCTCCGAGTTTTTTTGCTTTTTCCGAAAAATAGCGGGTGAAATCTCCGTCAAGTGGTTCCGCTTCTTTTTTATAATGGTCAAAGGAAAAATAGCCAGTCGCCCATATTTCAGGGAGTAGAATTAAATCATAGTCTCCAAGTCCATCGAGCATCCGGCTTACCCGTTCGATGCGCTCTTCTTTCGTTTCTTCATCCTTTATTTCTGCTTGTACAGATGCAATTTTCACTACTTTTTTGGCCATCCCGGCTCCCCCTCTCTATTTTGAAAAATCAGATAGATAATGTCTTCAACATACAACATTCCCGCTTCAAAGTCGACCAAAATCTCTTTCATGTAGTAGTATGGTAACTGTAGAAACGTGCGTCTTTGCTTATAAAAAGCACTTAGACGAATAAGCGGCCAATTTAGACCAATAAACGGCCCACACTAAAAAATTGAAAGGACAGGCATCATGTTTCTCTTAAAAGAGGTCGCCTATAAAGATATTTTGCATATTCCTTCCCTTGAGATCCGCAAAGAGAAAGTCACGTGCATCGTCGGAGAAAGTGGCGGCGGAAAGTCGACGCTGCTCCGGCTGCTGAACGATTTAAGCTCCCCTGATTCGGGCGAAATTTTTTATAAAAATAAACCTATTCAAGCGTATGACCCTGTAAAATTCAGGCGCGAAGTCGTGATGCTCGGACAAACGCCGCCCATTTTCGAAGGAACGGTGAAAGATAATCTCGAAATCGGCCTTCGCTTTTCAGAAAAGCCTTTGCCGTCTGAGGAAACGCTTACTCATGCTTTGCAAATGGTACACCTTCCGAAAAAGCCGGGTGATGATGCAGGCTCTTTATCGGGCGGTGAAAAGCAGCGCCTTGGGCTCGCCCGCATCTGGCTGATGGATCCAGCCGTTTACTTGCTTGATGAACCGACCTCGGCGCTCGATCAGGAAACCGAACGGCGCGTCATGGATAGTTTCATAGATTTTGCAAAAGAGAAAAAGAAAACGGTCATTATGATTACCCATTCGCAGGCGCTTGCTGACAGGGTGGCGGATGAGATCATTGAAATCAGCAAACAGCACGGCGCCCGCCTTTATTCGATAGGAAAGGAAGGCATGCAATGAAAGGTGTCATTGAACTGCAACTATGGCAGCTTGCCGCCGCTTATATTTTTATCCTTTTATTGATCGGAATCGTTCGATGGAAAGGCATTCCCCGTGAAAAGCTAATTACAATTGCGACAGTTCGGATGACGGTGCAGCTCGTCCTTGTCGCCTATGTGTTGACGTACATATTTGATAATAGCAATCCGTTCTATACGATCGGCATTGTCGCCCTAATGGAAGCTTTCGCCATTATGAATGTGTATAAACGGGTCAACCATCCGTTGTCCGGCGAGTTAAAAAAAGTGATCGCATTCTCGATGATTGTTGGAACGTTCGGGCCGATCTTGTTTTTCATCTTTGTTGTCATCGGCCACACCCCGTGGTTTGAGCCGCAATACGTTGTCCCTATTTCGGGGATGATTATCGGCAATGCGATGACCGGCGCAGCACTCGGGGCCGATTCGCTAATGAATGGGATGAAAGCGGAACGGGCGCTCGTTGAAGGGGCATTAATGCTAGGTGCCACACCGAAGCAAGCGGCGAACAAAATCGTTAAACAAACGTTTGATCAATCAATTTTGCCGACGGTCAACTCAATGGTCGGCATGGGGATCGTGACACTGCCCGGCATGATGACAGGCCAAATTTTATCCGGTACCTCTCCCCTTGTTGCAATCCAATACCAGATTGCGATCATGCTCGGAATTTGCGGCAGCGCATCACTGACAGTCATCATATTTGTCGAGTTTGGCTATCGGACATTTTTCAATAAGCGCGCGCAGTTGAAGTGAATAATTATCATGGGAGGACTGTGGAAAATGCCATTGAAAGTAGAACTTTCTAAATTTAAAGTAAAACAAGGAAAGTCTAAAGTTGTTGATGAATGGATGAAATTTTTACATGATCATATGGAAAATGTTCTTTTAACGCTTAAAGATGAAAAAATATACATAGAAACCATCTTTCGTGAAAAAAATGGAGAAAATGAGTACCTTTATTGGTATTCGGTTCAAGGGGAAGGCGGTATAAATGTTGAAAATTCTCAACATGAAGTGGATAAAGTCCACTTAAAGTATTGGTATGAATGCATTGACGAAGAAGTACCTCATGTTGATATGACTAAAGAAGTCGTAATGATACAAGAACCTATTCGTAAATTGATGACATGATCAAAATAACGGGTATGAACCCCCCCTAAATGTGGTAAAAGCGATAAAGGACAGAGGAGATTTAACTATGGATATCATCACATTCGGTGATAAAGAAGATGGCAAAGAATACATATTGAGACCTGCTGTTTATTGTTTAATGTTTAATAGTGGCAAAGATGAACTAGCCATTATTCAAACGGGGGATGGCAAGCTTTTCTTCCAGGTGGTGGGATAGAAAACAACGAGACACACGAAGAATTGATGAAGTTAACTATTCTTCCATTAATGCATAGGCATAAAGAACGATAAGAACGATAAGAATTAATTCATGAATCTATTGAAGTAGCTAAACAAATAAAAGAGGAATACACACAAATACAAGTCATTGCCGGAATCCTTGTGGCCACAGATAAGTTTATTGATGAGGAGTATGCAAAAAAGGTAAAGGAGTGGTTAAAAATGACGAAGGTAGCCAGACTGTATGAAAAAGAAAAAGAAGAAGCACTTGCTCAAAAGGAAACAGAAATAAAAAAAGAAATCGCCCGTTCGTTGTTGGACATCCTCGCTCCTGAAATGGTTGCTAAAAAAACCGGGTTAACGATTGATGAAGTAAAACAACTAAAGAAAAACTAAACGGCAGCTATTTCACAGGCTGCCGTTTCATTTACCTTCTCGGTCCATCTCAAGCAGTTTTTTTTGAATCCAGATGGCGGCCTGGGAGCCTTCTCCCATGGCGACGGTCACGAGTTCGGAGTGGGCAACGACATCGCCGGCTGCCCAGACGTTTGCGACATTTGTCATTTTCGTGCGTGGGTCAACTAAAATATGATTATTTTCGAGCCGCTCTACTCCGAGTTGCTTTGCCAGGTCGGAATTTACCTTGTTCCCTCCAAAAGCGACAAATCCCCGGTCGGCATCAAGCCTTTTCCCGCCTGCCAACTCTACTCCGCGAAACTTCCATTCATTTTCGGTTAAAATGCGCTTGATTGGCTCGTTTACGTAAGCAATGTTTTTGTCGGCTAACCTTTTAGCGAGATCGGCCCCCGGATCGCTTTGCTCATGATTAATATACGTAATGTCGTCCGTCCAGTACGTTAACGTCAGCGCCATAGTTGCTCCCGTTTTTCCCGCTCCCATAACGATCGTCTTTTTATTCGAGATTTCGTAGCCATCACAATCGGGGCACACATATACCGTGAGCCCCAGGCATGGAAGGAGACCTGGCAAGTCCGGCAGCCGATCCATCACTCCGGTTGCCAGCAAGATGCATTTGCCGGAAAACTGATTTCCCGTTTCATCCGTTACCGTAAATCCGTGTTCACTTTTTATTACTTCAATAATTTTCCCATAATGAAAACTTACATTATATGATGAGACATGCTGCTTTCCTAAATCCCGCAAATGGTCGCCGGCCACCCCGTCCGGCCATCCTAAAATATTATGATAGCTCTTGCATATCGTCGAGCGCCCCCAACTTGCATCAATGATTAAAACCGAACGTTTATAGCGTCCGAGTTGAATGGCGGCTTGGAGTCCCGCAATGCCTCCGCCAATAATTAAACAATCGTACTTCACGTATAGGTCGCCTGCCTTTTTAAGTAAGTCCAAAGAAACGGACATGGTTTCTTTCATCGTATGCGCTCTTCTTCATTAACGTTAGTATCACTCAAACCTATTTTTTTAGACGACTCAATTTTTCTACTGCTTTTGAAAGCATTTTTCGTAAACATATGCCACAATAAATGCTCGGCATACGTCGTGCTGAAAAAAACGTTTCCTTCATCCTTAAAAATTCACCGAATCCGCCCTACTGCTATTTTTTATGTTATGCTTAAGAAAAATAAGAGGGAGGTTTTTCATGTGGCAGAGCATCATTTTTACTTAAAAGCGGACTGGCCTGGCTTGAGAAACGACGTGGGTAAGATTGAGACGGCCAATTTAAAAACGAAAGTCTCGATCCCTCCGGAAATGGACGGGCCGGGCGTCGGGACAAATCCGGATGAGATGCTGCTCGGGGCGGCGGCTACGTGCTATATTATTACACTTGCAGCGATGATGGAGCGGAGCGGCCTGGAAAAGGTGAGCTTGACGATGGAGTCGGAAGGAATCGTCGATGTGACAAAAGGCATCATCACGTATAAAAAAATCATTCATCGCCCGCGGATCGTCTTAAATAAGGATGCTACAGAAAAAGACCAGAGACTCGCACAAAGACTCGCCGAAAAAGCGGAAACATCATGCATGATTTCCCGCGCAGTCAAAGGCAATGTCGAAATCGCGCTGGAAGCTACCGTCATGGTTGCTGAAGATTAAGAAAACCGCTCCGGCGTTTTACCATAATAAGGTTTCGTATAAAGGACGACAGCTATACTTAGTAAGGTTTTTGTTAAAAAATAGGTGGGATTCTTGAAGGACCCCACCTTTCCATGTATTAATCCGTATCCACTTCATTCGTCTTCACCAGTTTTTCCACAAGGAAGCTGGCGCCGTCTTCTCGGATCAAATATTCACTGTCAAACGTTTTTAGCTTCGTCGTTTTCCCTTGATACGTAATATTGTATTCTTCTGTTGTTGAAACTTTATAGCGCCCATTGTCCAGCTCTTCAACATTTGTCACCGTCGCGCCCAGAAACTCTTCCGTAATTTGTTTCTTTTTCGTATAAGCAATATAATCTTTTCCTTCCTTATATAATTTCCCATCTTTAGCAAGGAAGGATTCAACATAGGAAAAATCATGGTAATTGATCGCGTCGACTCCCGCTTTTAAATAGCTGTCCATAAATTGAGAAATAGCGCTATTGATCTCATCGGTGTTGCCAGCCTCATCATCCACAGGTTTTTCATAGTTGATCGATAAATCGACGTCATGAGTGGAGTCATTGATAATAACTTCTTTACTTTTTATCGTGCCTTCCGGAAAGCTTTTTTCCGCATGAAGCGTAATGGAGCCGTCCGTTGCAACAGGACCAAGTTCCTTTATGTCTCCTACAGTATGGCCAGTACTTTTTCCGTTTACGAAAAGAATCGCATCATCGTAGTTTGAGTACGGATAGACAAAAGTTCCATCTAGTTCAATGTCTGCCTTTGCGACATTATTCTCTACCTGGTTGAGTTTGAGTTCCTCTTTTTTCTCGATCTTTCCATAGTCCCCTTCATACGTTACTTTCACTTGAAGGTCCCCGGGGAAATAAGGACCGAATTTTTCCGATTCATCTTTATTTGGAAGCTGTCCCGCCTTTTGATGATTAATGTAGACAACGGAACCCCCATAATTGGATGAAATTTCAGCATAAATCGGCTTTACCTGAATGTTATAAGCGGTGAAAAAGAACCATTTGCTGCCCGCTTTACTCAGTTTTAAAAACTCATTTTTATTTGGATCCGCCGCCGCTTTCATCGTGCCGCCATCTTCCAATTGCTCCCCTTGGCTTTTTAATGCGGCAATCGTGTCGCTAAATAAGGAAGGATCTTTTTTATAATAAGAAATAAGTTCTTTTACTTGCTCGTCGCTTACTTTGGCTGCATTCGAGTCACTTTCAATCAGCTTTTTGACTTTCCCGACATCCTCTTGTTTCACCGCTTTTTCAAAATCTGAAATTATGGCGTCTGGCCCTGTTGCGTTTTTTCCGTAAAAATAGCCGCCCGTTCCAATTCCAATCAGAAGAACGATCCCGCATAAAAGAAGAGCCATTTTCTTTGACGGTTTCTTCCTGTTCTGTGCTCTCTCTTCTTGCCTTGAAGATTCCGGTTCTGCTTTTGGATTGGCAGTTTCATAAGCTTTCCCGCAATTGGTACAAAATTTCTCATCTGCGCCTAGTTTTTTTCCGCAGTTTACACAAAATTTCAAACGTATTCCCCCTCATCCCCAACAATGAATAGCCAGGCGGCCAACTTTCGCTTCTACCAGCGAAAAATTGACCGCTTCGCTACATCGGATCAGTATGTTTTCCCGAAGCTTCTTTTCACATAAGCCGTGATGCCAGCAACAACCCCTGAGAAGAGCACACTTATACAAAACGTTCCAATTAATTTAAATCCGATAAAAAGCGTAAGATCTTTCATTTCATGATTTTCACTTACTCCGGATATACCTAAATTCGTAATCGCTGCTAAAAATGCCATCGTCAATCCGTACGTCACACTAAAGATGAGGATCCCTTGAATGATGCTCTTCGACTGTTTGCTAATTTTAATTCCGGCCCAAATGAATAAAAGGATTGGGATAAAAACGAGCAAATAGAGCCATAGCTGAAAATCCGAACCGAAAAAGAGATCGGTACTGCTTAACCAGCTTAACGTTTGGTCGGTTTTTTCATCAAACCCGGTAAAAAGGTGGAACGACGATGTCACATCTTCAACATTCACCGTCATGATCAGAAGGTTCAATATTCCCCAGAGCCACAGCCCGAGCTGCGAGACGACAACAGCGGTAAAAGAGGCTGATAAGTCAATAAAGATTTTTAAGTCATCATAATGATAAAGGAAAACGATGAATGTAACGATCGTTGAAAGAATGAATCCTTTGACCACCGTGGCCATCCCTTGATAGATCGGCTCGCCGTAAGCCGTTGTGCTCCCGATTTCACGTCTTGCCTTAAAATAGCCCATTTGCAGTATCGAACCAATGTAGCTGAAGAGCGTCCCGAATACAATCCCATTGACGAGCGATCCCCAGAAGGAATAATCCGTATTGATTGAATAAGATCCTCTCAATAAGCCTTGATCGGCAGTGACATCGTAAGAAAACCCGGCAAATAATGAGATAATGGCAAGAATGACTCCATACCCGAGTCCAATGAACAGAGATGAGCGCAATCGTTCATGAATCGTTTCTTCCTTATTTT
Organism: Fictibacillus sp. Mic-4; assembly: GCF_049843615.1. NCBI lineage: Bacteria > Bacillati > Bacillota > Bacilli > Caryophanales > Fictibacillaceae > Fictibacillus > Fictibacillus sp. Mic-4. Next base: position 60,758 of record NZ_JBBHZM010000006.1, read on the forward strand.
TAAATGCAAAATAGAAGCCGCCGGCAAGCAACCCAAGGAATGGGATAAAAAGAAATAATGGCGATCCTGTTTGCACATCGATTGATCGTTCATGTTCCCTGCCCTGCTCTTCGGCATGGAAAGTAATCGAACTGTCAACGAGGTGGGACATCATGACGGTATCACTCAGCCCAAAGATCGGGCCGGGTTTTGGGGCATCAATGCCCGCATCTGCAATTTCATTAGCCAATTCTTCAATGTCAATATCTTTTTCCTTTAAAAAATTGGCCATCCCGTCTCCTAATTTCATGTTCAAGAAGAAGGAAAGGATAAAGACAAGGGCGATAGATAAAACCGCGCTGATCGCCGCACTTGTCCATTTTTTCTGGTTTAGCTTAAAAATAGAACTGCTTTTTAGCTTTGGCAGTGCCGGTGTTTGGACGGAAAATGCGCCTTTCGTCTGTTCAACGGAAAAAAGGCTGTTGCCGCAATTCTCACAGTAATTGTTTCTTTTATTGTTATCCGTTCCGCAAGAAGGGCAATAACGCAAGTCTTGTTTCAACTTGACTGGCGAGTTTTTTGGCACGAACGTATGTAAAGGTGTTCCGTCATGAATACAATAGTTCCACGATTCCTCGTTGTGTCCGCCACACGTACGACAATACATTTCTCATCTCCCCCCTATTCCATTTTCAACCCGCAACTGGCACAAAAGGAGGCGCCAATCGGGACGGGCTCTTCACATGTCCGGCAGCGAACCATTTCTTCTTCGTTTAACTTAGCCAGCTGCTCAATGCGTTCCCCACAGCTTCCGCAAAATTTGTCGGTCGGCTGAATCGGGTTACCGCAGTTGCAGGCCATCCCATTTTCTTTTTGTTGCACTTCCTGCAAGGTTTTGTTGATTTGGTAAATCGTGCGGTCGAGTTCAATCATGTCGTTTTTGAACGTCTCCAGTTCAGGATTCACATAGTCGCCTTTTCGAAGCTGGCTATAGACCGTTTCCCCGAGCTGGATCACTAGCTCCAACCGCTTTGTGCGTGCTTCTGATGCGCTTTTCTTCAAATCGCTGATCACCTGAGCTTCCTGAAGTTTCTGCTTGCCTTGTTTTATGCTGCCCTGGATTTTAGCAAACCCGTCTCCAAGTTTAGATTGAATATCTGACAATAAACTCATCCTTTCTTTTTGATTTCGAAAGGGAGTACTTGATCCCTATCTCCCCTCCCTCCCAATATTATACTTTGCTGCTATTATTATGACTATATGTATTTAGGAAACAATTAGATTGGCTCTCCCTACGATTCCGAAATGAAGAACCTACTCTGATTTATTCCGTTCCGCTGATATGATGCTCGATTTGATCGATAACTCTTCTAATTTGATTGATATCCTACTCCAATTAATTGATAAACATAAAATTAGGGACCCGCTCCACTCGATTGATTGATATCATACTCGATTTGATCGATAACTCTTCTAATCTGATTGATATCCTGCTCTAATTGATTGATAAACATAAAATTAGGAATCCGCTTCGCTCGATTGATTGATATCCTGCTCGAATTGACTGATAACTCTTCTAATTTGACTGATATCCTACTCCAATTGATTGATAAACATAAAATTAGGGATCCGCTACGCTCAATTAATTGATATCCCTCGCAAATTGATCGATAAACAGAAGATGGCGTACCCGCTTCGCTCGATAAATTGTTCGCTTCTCTAGATGAAGTAAAGAAAGTCTGTTTCTTCTCCGTGCACCAAAGCCATCATTTATTTTAATAAGCAATAATAAAATAGAATGAAAACGAAAATGGAACCTGGGGGAAGAAACGTTGAAGAAACGATGGGGCGCCCTGCCGTATTCCCTGTTAGACGTTAAAGATGAATTAAAGAAAAAAAGCAAAACGAAGCCTCCTGTCCTGATGAAATCGGATTTAACGACCGAAGAGAAAACGATAATTCGCCATATTGAGGAACGAACAAGACAGCATAACAAAAACAACGTGACTCGAACGCAAAGCTATTTGGATTTTTACAATCGGCACCCGGAAATTGAGTGGGCGCTGCTCGGCCATATGGTTTCGCGAAACGGCGGCTGGAACATGACTGACCTAAAGGGCGAGCTCTATACGAGGCTATTATCTGAAAAAGAACAACATACCTTTTTCTCATTTTTAGAGCGCGGAAACTGGCTAATTTTCCAGGACGTCTACCCTCAATTTTTGTTGTACGAGCAAAGCGTGAAACGGAAAGAAAACTTGTTTTACCTTCTTCCTTTTTTTAATGTTTCAACGTTTATGGAAACGATGTGGAATCATTTTTGGCGAAAAGGCGACCGTTATCAATTGGCGATCGCAACCGTCATCAATGAACAAAACTATATCGAAAATCGGGTCATCCAAAACGACTATTTTAAAAAGACGGTCCTACAGACAATGAACTTTCAACTCTATGACTTTTTCCGCTTTAATCATATTCTCTTTCCTTATTATAAAGATGGAAGAAATCAAGAAGTCGGATTACTCGGTAACACTTTGCAACACTTCACTTCCCTACATGAGCGGATTATGTTAGGCAAGCGGCTGTATGCTTTGCTTTTTCGCCAGGAACGGTTATCCGACATCGTTCGCTGGGCATCCGATCATCCGCATACCGGTTCGCGGAAAGACTACTGGCCCCATTTGTTTTATGATGTGAACGAGACTTTCTCCCGCGCCATCTATAAGCGCAGGCTGAAAAACTGCCAATTGCGGAAAGGGGCAGGACGTTTGTATAGCCCGCCGCTGGTGTATGCGTGGAAAGAAGTCGAGCATGAAGAAGCAAAGCCCGGCGACTGGTTTGAAGACTGGCAGATTATCGACTATTTGATCGACAAAAATGAAACGATAAATGGAGAGATAAAGGATGAATACTGCAAAACATTGGAGGCGATCGAGCTTGCGATTCTGGCGAAAAGCGCCGTCCTCCTCCGGGAAGAGGATGAGGATGGATGACGACCTGAAAGCAATCGTTCTAGCCGTTCTTTTCGCATCTTTTATTGGAACGTATTTGGACTTGCTGTTTGTCGGGTGCAACTTGTATACCTTTCCAGTACGGCCTCTTGCCAGCGTCTTTTCGGTGAATATCGCGTTTACTTTATTTTTGTTGCCCCTCGTGACCGCCGTCTTTTTACGGATTGCACGAAAGCTTCAGCCCTTTTCAAGATTCATTTTGATCGTTTTCATCGGCCTTCTGGCAGGAGTTGGCGAACAACTTGCTGAAACATTCGGATGGTTCATCCATAGCAGGTCATGGCATCACTCCTACTCCATTTTCGGCTATATGGTTTTCCTCCTCATCATCTGGCGCGTCTATCGTTTGTTTCTTAAATAAAATGGCGTGTTCTTTTTTCACTTTTAAAAAATACATAATAAACTTGACTTCATGAAATATAATTATTATACTTACTTACATAAAGTAATTACATAACAAATCGGGAGGAATCCATTCTATGAGCAAAGATTTTTATGCCGCAGTGAAAGATAGACGATCCATTTATGGAATTAGCAAGGAAGCCGTCGTTTCGGATGAGCGCATTCAAGAAGTGATCGAGCATGCCGTGAAGCACACACCTTCTTCTTTTAATTCACAAAGCGCGAGAGTCGTCCTATTATTGGGCGAACAACACGATAAGCTCTGGGACATTACGAAAGAAACGTTAAGAAAAATCGTTCCCGCTGATCAATTTGCGCCGACGGAAGAAAAAATGAATGCATTCAAGAGTGGATATGGAACGGTGCTGTTTTTTGAAGATGAGACGGTTATTGAACAATTGCAACAGAGCTTCCCTTCGTATAAAGAGAACTTCCCGATCTGGTCCCACCATTCTTCCGGCATGCACCAATTTGTCGTTTGGACCGCATTGGAAATTGAAGGGTTCGGCGCCACATTGCAACATTACAATCCATTGATAGACGATCAAGTAAAACAAGAGTGGAACATTCCGGCAGAATGGAAACTCATTGCCCAAATGCCATTCGGAAAGCCAACTGTCCAGCCTGGCGAGAAAGAGTTCAAGCCGCTTGAAGACCGAATAAAAGTATTTAAATAAACAAAAGAAGGCGTGCACATCAGTCTGCATGCCTTCTTTTTATACCAACTACGCGTCTGTCTTCACTTTTTCAACTTTATTTTTTTATAAATAAAAAACACAAGGATCAGTCCGATAAGGCCGCCGACCGAATCTAGGATGACGTCCTCGACATGCGGGCTTCTCCCGCCTGTGAAATGCTGGTGAAATTCATCCGACGCTGCATAAAGGACGGTACTAAGGAGCGACAGAATGAACGCCGCAACCTCCCGCAAATACTGGCGGATCGCCCGGTACAGCAAAAAGGCCAAAATGAAATAAACACTGAAGTGGGCAAACTTGCGAATAAAAAATTGAACAAAATCCGCTGCCCCGAGATGCTGAATGCTTACTTCATCTCCCGCATAATCAAACTTCACCCAGGAAAATGCTGAATCGATCATATGCAAAGGAAGGTACTCCGTCAATGTCGGCTTCAGATCTTGCTTTTTATACGGCTGCGAAGAAGAGTAGAAAATGACACCCGCCCACACGATAACCGGGAGCCAGTATGCCATCCATTTTTTCATGTTCATCACCATTCTTTGCTATAATGAACTATCATAACATAAGCGCGGATCTAGTACAGTGAATCATCCTTTTTATTTAGATAGAATCAAAAAGAAAGGGGAGAAGGTCTTGAAGTATGAAACATTCTTTCCGGATAATGTAAAAAGCGCTCTTTCGAATGACCCTCCAGGAGCCTGGATGCCAAAAATCCCGCATCATTGCATTCGATTGCATGCAGGGTACCCAGCACCTTCCCTCATCCCGGATAAAGAAATCAATTCCGCAGTCAACGATTTAATAACCACCGAGCGTGATTTGCCTTTCCATTATCTCGGCAGTTCAAATGTTGAACGGCTAAAAGAAAAAATACGAAGGCGGCTATCCGAAAGGGGGATCACCGCTCGAGAGAATGAGCTTCTTCTGACTTCAGGGAGCAGCCAGGCCATTGATCTGATCGCTCGGATTCTTCTTGATCAATCGGCCATCGTGGTTGTGGAGGCGCCGACCTATATGGAAGCGCTGGAGACGTTTAAAAATTACACACGTCACATCCTCACTGTTCCGATAGACGAACACGGTCTTAAGGTTGATGCTCTGGAAACGGTGCTTCGCAAAAGAAAGAAAGAAAAATTGCCGATGCCGCGATTCGTGTATACGATCCCTTCCTTTCACAATCCGACAGGCGTTACGATGAGTCATGAGCGCCGGCGGCAATTGCTGAGTCTTGCCTCACAATTTGACTTCCTGATCGTTGAGGATGACGCATACGGGGAGTTGTCCTTTTCAAAAAGCCCCGTTCCGCTTAAAGCCATCGATACTGAAGGGCGGGTGCTCTACGTCGGGTCGCTTTCTAAAGTAGTGGCTCCGGGTATTCGCGTCGGATGGATTGCCGGTGCTGAAAACTTCGTCTCTTCATGCAAGTGGTTTAAGAAGGATTTAGATCATCCATTTATGCAAGCGGCAATCGGCACTTACTTGCATAACAGCAATTTTAAGGAACGAATAAAACACGTAAAGGAAGCTTACAGGAAGAGACGTGATTGTATGGTTGCCGCACTTCGGCAATCCATGCCTGAGTGGGTCACGTGGGATGTTCCGGACGGAGGTTACTTCGTTTGGCTTCATGCCCCGAACATCGATGCCTCTTCATTGCTAGAGGAATCTTTAAACATAGGAGTCTCATTTATCCCGGGCCAATATTTTTTCTTACATCCTCATGAAGGAAAGGAATACCTTCGGCTGTCATTTAGCTACGAACAGCCGGAGCGCATGACCCTCGGCGTTCAAAAATTAGCGGAACTTATACGAACGAATGTAAATCAATAGTCCCGGTTTTATATAATTCATTTAAATTCGAAATATATCAGCCACTTTTTATCGAATAACGGCCACTTCTACTAATTTATCAGCCGATTCACTAAAAAATGGAATCCATTTAAAGGAGAAGAGCATGTTTACCGCTAAACATGCTCTTCCGCATGAAAAAAGGCAAGGTTCTATGGCATAAAAAAATTCAGCAGGTTTTTAATAGGGCCATCTTCTTCAGGCGCTATTTTAAAGCTTACATTTCCATGCTTTGTGATATACGGAGAGAGCCTGTAGTTGACGTTTGATGGCAGTTCAATGGATTTCCCGCGATCGCCTTTTCCGAGACGGATGAATTGGTGGTCATTTCGGAGAGAACAGCTGACATACACATCGAGCTTTCCCTCTTCCAACTTGAATTATCTTGCAAGGCCGGCTAGCGAAAAGATGCTTGTAAATTGTGCCGCATATTCATCCTTCCACTCGACCTGTGCCGCCAAATACTGATCGATTAACTCGGTTCGTTCTCTGATATATAAGGAAAGCTTCAAGTCTTCTTGCAAACTTTCGATTCCCTTTGGAAAAGCAATGGTTCCTTCCAGTTTCATTTCATCATTATGATAGTCTACATTCGTTAACGTGAGTTGCGGCTTGCCAAGATTTGCCCGGCGGCGTTTTTGCTCGGACGCTTTTTCAAAAACACGAAGCCATTCCTGCGCAAATTTTTCATCACTTAACGTGTCTGCGATCTTCCGCGCTTCCTCGCCCATGAGCCGCCTTTTTTCCTGGTTGATGAAAAGCTCAATCATGGCGTCGCTTAGCGCCTCGATGTCATTCGGGTCAATTAAGAGGCCGTCTATCCCATTGGTGATCACATCATGTGGCCCGTATTTAATATTAAAGCTGATGACGGGGGCCCCTGCTGCCATGCTTTTTCGAATTGTGAAGCTAATATATTTGCACGGTTATAAAGGGCCTTCGTCACCCCACCTCGAACCGTTTCAATCGCATGGATCAAAAAGAAAAGTTGTGCATCCATTGATGTCTCTCCTCATTTTCGAGCATTAATGTTTCACATTCTTTGTCTTCCCAAACCTTGTCAGTATAAAACATAATTGTTCTAGATGTATGTGCCATGAAAAGAAATGCTGAATAAGCTAATTTTATAAAGGAGGTTTAAGTCAGGTGTACAATTCTTATCACCCCGGCTGGCACTACCCCCCGGGTCAAACAGGAAACGGCTGGCAAAACGGATCCCCCGGGCAAACGAATAACCGTGCTCATGGGCAAGGATCAGGGGACACCGCTAATGGCGGCGCTCAGGGACATCCATCGACTTACCAGGCAATCAGCCAGGGGCAAGGAACCCCTCAAGGCTATACGTATCCGCCATACCCGGCGCCAGGTTCCTATGGCGCTTCATCCGATATGCAATACATTTTCCAGGTGCTCGTCAACCTTGGGAACCAATTGGATCAATTAAGCAGGTTGATTGCGCAGAACAATCAACTGCTGCAATCGATGCATGGAGCGGAAGACACGAAATGCGTTCAGGGCGCTGGCGGCGGCGCGATCATTGTGCGAATGTAAATTTAGCTGGGAGTCCGGGTCGGGCCGAATCAGCAAAAGGCCGATTCACGCTTGCTTCACTCACTATGTAAAAAGGGTTGCTATATGGCAATCTTTTTTACATGAAATTTCTTCATCATTGATCGATCATCGCCCTTCCCCTCCTACTCCTCCAACAATTCCAGCTCAATGACTGTATCCCATTCATCAGGCAGCTGTGCGCCGGGCAAGTTGATGACCACCGCTTGCGATGTCGGAATATTGCTCGGCCGTCCATGGCGTTTGGACATGAAGCTCAGACCCGTCGGCCAGCAATCTTGCTTTTAGCCCTGAAAAATTAATCGGGCCAGTCTCCGGATCATAGACGTGAGCGTAAAGGAAGTTTCCTTTTTGGGTATTGCATCCCCACTCCGGTTTTGGAAGATTAGCTGAGCTGTAGCCGTAAATGCTCTCACCGTTGTTCTTCATCCATTTTCCAACCGCTTCCAAAATCTCAAGTAATTCTTTCGGAATTTCCCCCTTCGCATTCGGTCCTACATTCAATAAAAGGTTGCCGTATTTGCTGACGCACTCTACCAATGCGCGGATCACTTGCTTCGAAGATTTATAGTTTTTGCCATGAGTATGATAGCCCCAATGGTTATTTAACGTAATGCACGCTTCCCATGGCACCTGCTCCCCTTTTTCCTTCAGGATGTCTTCGGGCGGGACGATTTGCTCAGGAGAGTAAACGTTGCCAGCATAAATTTCCGGATTCACCGCTATAATGTTCCCGCCGAGACGGTTGTCGATAATCATGTCCGGCTGAAATGAGCGGATCATTTCCACCATTCGGTTTATCAACCCGAGCAGGTTATTGTCGGAAATCCTGAATGAATTGTCCAGGACCAGAACGCGATTGCGAGTTTTTAAATAACTGTTACCAAATAGAATACCCCTGATCCAAAAAATGTTCAGGGGTTGTTTTAATCTATTTTTCACCGGGAAACAACGGAGCGACAATTACGATATGCATTCCCGTCCTTTGGAGAAAGCGATTCGTACAACGATTGAATCACTTTCAAATTTAATAAACCTTATCACCGTTAAAAATGGAGTTTTTCACAACGACATAATCGACATTGCGGATGGCGTCAAGCTTGTTTCCTCCAGCATAAGAAATTGAGGATTGAAGATCTTGCTCCATTTCGATCAACGTATCTTTCAAAGAGCCTTTGAACTCGACAAACATTTTTTTCCCTTCTACATTTCTTCGTTCGCCTTTTTGAAATTCCGAAGCTGAGCCAAAGTATTCTTTATAGAGTTTGCCGTCTTTTTCAATCGTTACTCCTGGAGATTCTTCGTGTCCGGCAAATAATGATCCGATCATCACCATCGATGCACCAAATCGAATCGATTTAGCGATATCGCCATGTGTGCGGATACCTCCGTCGGCAATAATTGGCTTGCTTGCCGCTTTTGCGCACCATCTTAACGCGGCCAATTGCCAGCCGCCTGTTCCAAATCCAGTTTTAATTTTCGTAATGCACACTTTTCCCGGTCCAATCCCTACTTTTGTCGCATCTGCACCGGCATTCTCAAGTTCACGTACAGCTTCTGGCGTTCCGACATTTCCTGCAATGACGAAACTTTCAGGCAAATGTTTCTTAATATGCTGAATCATCTTGATCACATTATTGGAATGACCATGCGCGATATCAATCGTAATGAACTCAGGCACAAGACGCTCCTCTGCTAATTGCTCGATGAATGCGAATTCTTCCGCTTTCACGCCAACACTAATCGATGCGATTAATCCACGTGATTTCATATCTTTGACGAAAGAGAGGCGTTTCTCCGGCTGGAATCGATGCATAATGTAGAAATAGCCGTTTTCCGCCAAATATATTGAAATTTTTTCATCAATGATCGTCTGCATATTGGAAGGGACGACAGGCAATCTAAATGTATGCCCTCCCAACGTTACCGAAGTATCGCACTCTGTTCGACTATCTACTATACATTTTGCTGGAATTAATTGAATATCTTCATAATCAAACACATTTTCCATGAAATTTCACCTCAAACACGAATATTAAACTATATTCATTCAAAAAACGTTCGTATATTCTCACTATACCTAACTTTTATTAGGATGTCAAAATTTATTGAAACTATTAGAAAGGTTTCTTTCTGTTAATTTTTTACATATGCAACGCCAGTGAGTCTAGAAGAGTTTACTTTTTTATCCATTCCAGAAATTCTATACGGTTTCCAAAAGGGTCGAAAACATAGAACCTATTAGCTCCAGGCAGATGATCATCTTCAATAACAGCAACGCCGTTTGTTCTAAGGTGTTTTTTTAACTCCTCAACCTTTTCGATTTCAAATGCAGGATGTGCCTTTTTAGACGGGGAAAATGGTTCTTCAATCCCTATATGCACTTGATAATTTCCGAATCTAAACCAGACCCCGCCGCGTTTCTTTAATTCTTCCGGCTTTTCAATTTCAGCCAAACCTAAAATATTCTTATAAAACTTTCTTGCAATGTCCTCACTGCCTTTAGGAGCAGCCAGCTGAATATGGTCAATCGCTTTAAAAATAAAAGACATTTTGATCCTCTCCCTTTGCTTTGCTCTCCCCAATTTTAGGCGAAACAGGATAATAAGAAGATTTTAAAATGATTATTCATAAGCATAAGTCTTGCTTATCAGCAAAATAATGAAGGCTGCTTAAACTCTAATTCACTTTAAGGGCGAAAACATAGGAAGCATCACCGTGCATTTCGTCCGTCCACCATACGTCGTACGAATAATAATAGATGCCTTTTTGTGAAGGTGCCCTAAACTGATGATTTTTTACCTCGATTTCAGCTTGATTGCCTTTGTTCATTTGCACAACATGGAATTCATTCGGTTTTGGCTCATAATCCATTGCAAACGTTACATTTTCACCTGGTTTTACTTTTATGGGCTTTTTTTCTTTTAATAAATCGGTTGGCCCAACGGTATCCACACACGATGTTTTCCAGCAATACGTGCCCAATTTCGTTTCATAGGTTTGATCACCAATCTTTATGAACGCTTTTGGCGGCTTTTCCCGGGCTAACTCGCCATTTGAACACCCCATGATATTCATTGCAACAAGAATAAGTAAGACGGCCAACCACCGATTCATTTAAATACCACCTTTACACCCTTCATTTTTTGTCAGTGCGACCATAATGAGTGTTACGAGCCCCATTGTTTAATGCCGGCTAAAGGACATTTTTCATGCCATGGACCCTGATTTTGTCCTTTAGAACCTTTCTATAAGACACTTTTCATACTGCGGGCCACAATTTTGTCTAATAGAGCTGGTCTAAAGGACACTTTTTATACCGCAGGCTCCGTTTTCATCCATTAACATATACATGATTAAAGCAACTCCTTCACCATCGTATAATAACTGCTACCGGGCGGATAATCTTTGATTTCGCCTACCACTTTATATCCCTTTAATTCATAAAAAGAACGCGCTTGAAATTCAAAAGTAGTTAACAGGGCTTTTTTCGCTCCTTTTTCCATAGCGATTTTTTCAGTTTGATCGAGTAAGCGCCCGCCTAATCCTTGCCCCCTGAATTCTTCGCTTAGCCACAAGTCGTTAATTTCAACCCAGCCCCAATATACTTCTGCGTTGATGCCCCCGATCCATTGTCCATTATTGTCTGATGCAATGATGTTTATTGGCTGTATAGAGCCACTTTTCCTTGCCTCTTTATGATAAATAGAGCGTTCATTATTAAACTCCTTTATCTTCGCCTTTAAAAAAGTTGAAAACTGATCGTTATTCTCCAATAAAACTTCGAAATTATCATTCATCATCACGTTCTCCTTGTTTAAATACAGTAGTATTTTTTGCAAAAAAACAGCTATTAATTTGTAAAATGTGCCATAACTATTAAGTCATGATATGTTTCGCTATCAATCTTTATCGCCTTTACTTTGCGCCCTTCCTCGGCAAAACCCAATTTTTTATATAAACAGATGGCATTCGAATGGTCTGCGAATACTTCAAGGCAAACTTTTTCGATTAAAGGATTTCCTTTTGCCCACTCTAGCAATACGGTTAATAGCGCTTTACCAACTCCTTGATTTCTAAATATGCCCGCAACGCTCATACCGAAAGCGCCTTGATGTTTAGTTCTCTCTTTATGTCCATTATGGAAATCTAAAAAGCCAATGACTTCTCCTTGATACTCAGCGATAATCGCTAATTTCCCCTTATCGTCTGCCATCTGTTTTAATCACTCTTTTTCTTGATCATACGTTATATTAAATTCTGCCTCGGTCGTAACTAAATAAGGCGCCTCGCTAATGATTGCCTTGTTAAATGCAAGTATCTTTTCGGCATCTTCCGGCAATGCTGCTTTTACGTAAAATGTTTGGCCGTTCTTTGTTTGAAAAAGTTTTGGTTCAACTTTTTCCAAAAAAGCACCCCCTCCCATTCATATATAGATTCTTCTATTCCAATATTTTTCCTCCTGCCTTGCAAGAAAGAAGAACCTACTTTTGCCTCACCTTGAAATCAGCATAATTCTTCAGACTTGGAACTTTTAATTTTTTCCAGTTTTGCATGCGAGAAAAGAAATTTTGGACAGAAATTTCGAGTTTGGAAAATAAAATTAATTACCAAAGAACCGACAGAAATCGGCTTTTTGTCGTTCAACTTTAGGCAAAAAAATAGGCGGAATCGGCATTAGTCGATTCCGCCTTGAAATTTTAAAACTTATAGTTGAGTAATGCTAAATTTGTATTTTGTAATCGAATCGTATACCTCGCCTTTTTCCAAGATCCACGACGGAAAATGCGGGTGGTGAATGGCATCAGGGATTCCCTGGGTCTCCAGGCAAATACCGAGGTACTTTCGGGAAGGAACACCGCGAATTTCGCCATCGTCAGCCAGCTGATTCCCTGAATAAACGACAACGCCCGGTTCATCCGTTTCAACGGTCAATGTCCGTCCACTTTCCGGATCACAAAGAACCATTTCGTGATCACGGTTGGCGCTTAATAGAAAAGGATGGTCATATCCTTTCCCGGCAAGCTCATTTTGCGGGTGACCGGATTCAATGCCAGTTTTTATAACCCTCCCACCCCGGAAATCAAAAGGGGTATCAGCTACATCCGTGATTTCCCCGGTCGGCAAAAGTTCGCCGTTTAACGGGAAAAATTTATCGCTTTTTATCGCCAACGTATGGTTTAAGACGTCTCTTTTTAAATTACCGCTCAAATTAAAGTACGAATGGTTCGTTACATTTAATAGAGTCGTTTTGTCCGATTGGCCGCAATAATGGATAATCAATTCATTATGGTTATTTAACGTATAAGTAACCTGCATTTCTACATTGCCGGGATAGCCTTCTTCACCATCGGGGCTTATGTATTTGAATTGCACCGCGGCTTCCTCTTCGTTTTCAAATACAGAAGCGTCCCAAACGACGCGGCTAAACCCGTTGATCCCGCCATGAAGGTGGTTATTGTTATCATTTTTTGCCAAAGAATACGTTTTTCCTTCAAGCTCAAAAGACGCTCCGCCGATTCTTCCAGCCACTCGTCCTACGACACATCCAAAATAAGACGAGTTGTCCATATACTCCTCTAAACTGCCATAGCCTAAAACAATGTTTTCAAAGTCCCCATTTCGATCAGGAGTGATGATTTTGGTGATGATGCAACCGTAATCAATGCACGAAACCTCTATCCCATGGTCATTCAGAATCGTATAGGATGTGACGGATCTATTTCCTATCGCCCCGAACCACTCCTGTAGCACTCTCATGTTTTCCCCCTCTTTCCCGCATATATCGCATCTTATTTCTTTCGATTCTATTTTCTAAACTCCTGCAGCTGTTGCCCGAGGCCTTTCGTTTGCCCATACACTTGTTTGTAAATGTGGAAAAGCTTTTTGTATTTTCTTGCATGATCGTTGTGCGGTTTGTACGTTTTTACCGGATGAATGAAGTTTTCTGCACACTCTTTTAGCGACGAAAACCAGCCACATCCGAATGCAGCAAGCATGGCGGCACCCATACCGGGCCCTTGTTCACTGGATAGCCTGACAATTTCGGCGTTAAAAATATCCGCCTGTAGTTGCAGCCACGTATCGTTTTTTGCCCCTCCGCCAATAGAGACGATCGTATCAATCGTTTTCCCGTTCTTCCTTAAGATTTCAATCGATTCATTCAATGAGAATGTAATTCCTTCAACCACTGCCCGGACAAAGTCACGGCGTTTGTGGGAAGCATCCATCCCGATAAAGCTTCCGCGAATGGCGGAATCCGCATGCGGCGTTCTTTCTCCTACTAAATACGGTGTGAAAATCAATCCGTTCGCCCCAATCGGTACGTGGTCCATCTCTTGCAACAGTTGTTCAAACGTTTCATTTTTGGCAAAGGTGTCTTTAAACCAGCTTAGGCTGTAGCCAGCGGCCAATGTGACGCCCATCGTGTAAAATGCGTTCTCTTTCCCGTGGTTGAAATAGTGGACCTTTCCTTTAAAGTCCTGATCATTGCGCTCTTCATAGGAAAGGACGACTCCGGACGTCCCGATGCTCGCAAGCGTTTTTCCTTCCGACAAAATTCCCGCTCCGATCGCTCCGCATGCATTGTCTGCTCCGCCGGCAAATACCTTAACAGACTCAGGTAAACCGGTCTTCTTCGCGAAATCGGGAGTAATCGTTCCAACAAGTTGATGGGACTCCACTAGCGGCGGACAAAGATCCGGATGAATGCCGACAAGTTCACAAATTTCTGTACTCCACTTTTTCTCGCCAATGTTTAATAACAATGTGCCCGCTCCGTCAGAATACTCGCTATGGACTTTCCCTGTCATGACAAAACGCAAATAATCTTTAGGGAGCATAAACAGATGCGCCTTCTGGAATACTTCCGGTTCATATTGTTTCACCCATAGAAGTTTTGGCAGCGTAAACCCTTCTAAGGCCGGGTTTTTGGCAATGGCAAGCAGCCGGTCTTTTCCAACCTGTTCATAAATTTGCCGGCATTGCTCTGTCGTTCTCGTATCATTCCATAAAATGGCGTTTCTTAGCACACGATAGCCCCCATCAAGCAAGACAAGCCCGTGCATTTGCCCAGAAAAGCTAATGCCTTCAATATCGCTTGTGTTTCCCTTTAAATGCTGAACGAGTTCGGCAATGCCTTCAGTTGTTTTCTCAACCCATTCTTGCGGGTTTTGTTCACTGTACCCGGATCTTTCTTGAATGAGCGGATAGGATCTCGAAACTTCATGACACACTTCTCCATTTTGATTGACGAGCAATATTTTAACCGCGCTCGTTCCAAGGTCAATTCCAATGACTGATTTCATTTTTGTCACCCTTTTGTAAAAATGCGCTGGAACGAATCCATTCCAGCACATCGATAGTTCGTTATACTGTTACACTGGTCAACGTTTCTAGCAGATATTGATTCACCAATGCCTTTAGACGTTCCTGGCGGCCGGATTTATTTTTGATTGCACCGAGCTCCAGTGCATATTGTTCAAGCTTATGGAAGTCTGTCTTGCCTTCGACGATCTCCAATCCGACACCTTTTCTGAAGCTTTCGTACCTTTCTTGAATAACAGCTTCCAATACGTTTTCCTCAATTAGTTTGTTCGCCACTTTCAAGCCAACGGCAAACGCGTCCATTCCGGCGATATGGGCATGGAACAAGTCTTCCGGTTCAAAGGAGCCCCTTCTCACTTTCGCGTCAAAATTAAGTCCTCCCCTGCCGAGGCCGCCGTTCATTAAAATTTCATACATTCCTAGAGTTGTAGAATATAAATCTGTCGGGAATTCGTCCGTATCCCAGCCAAGCAGCGTATCTCCCTGGTTCGCATCAACCGATCCAAGCATGCCGTTAATCCGGGCCACCCTCAGCTCATGTTCAAACGTATGGCCGGCAAGTGTCGCATGGTTCGCTTCAATATTAAATTTAAAGTGGTCGGAAAGGTCGTATTTTTGCAAGAAGGCAAGGCCAGTTGCAACATCGAAATCATATTGGTGCTTCGTCGGCTCTTTTGGCTTCGGCTCAATTAAAAACTGGGCATCAAAGCCAATTTCTTTCGCGTAATCTACCGCCATATGAAAGAAGCGGGCAAGGTTGTCCTGTTCAAGTTTCATGTCTGTATTCAATAACGTTTCATAGCCTTCACGGCCGCCCCAGAATACATAATTTTCCGCGCCGAGCTCTTTGCCGATTTCAAGCCCTTTTTTCACTTTGGCCGCTGCAAAGGCGAAAACATCGGCGTTGTTGGATGTCGCTGCGCCGTGAACATATCTTGGGTGCGTGAACATGTTTGCCGTATTCCAGAGCAATTTCACTTTGCTTGTTTTCATGTAATCTTTGATCATTTTAACGATTGGGTCAAGATTTTCATATGTTTCCTTTAATGTATCTCCTTCTGGCGCAATATCGGTGTCATGGAAACAAAAGAAAGGAACATTTAGTTTTTCAAACAATTCAAACGCTGCTTCAACGCGCGCCTTTGCAAGATCGAGCCCTTTGAAGCGATCCCACGGGCGGACCATTGTCCCAGCGCCAAACGGATCGGTTCCATCAGCGGTAAATGTATGCCAATAGGCAACAGAAAAGCGCAAAATTTCTTCCATCGTTTTGCCATTCACTTTTTCTTCCGGATTGTAATACTTAAAGGCAAATGGGTTTTTGGACGCCGGGCCTTCAAATTGAATTTGGTGGATATTCGGGAAATAACTCATGTCGTTCTCCTCCTTATTATTTTCACAATTTGCAACGCTTACAAAATACTTCATGTATGATTTCATTGTACGGCAAATTATTAGTTAGTGCATTAGATGAACTAAGTTTCGTGACTTTATTTTATCCTCTTTTTCTATAAGACTTCTTTTTCAAGCATTTTTCACGCCGGTTTTGTCCAGCTTTTTTCCATTTCCTCAAGCGTCTTCCCTTTCGTTTCAGGGACAAACTTCCAAACAAATAATGCCGACAGAACGCTCATTATCCCGTAGAAACTGTATGTCATCGCGCCGGAGTATTCCATCATCATCGGATATGTAGATGAAATTAAATAATTGGCGGCCCATTGCGCCGCGACAGCAATGGCTACAGCTTTCCCGCGGATCTTATTTGGAAAAATCTCAGAAATCATAACCCAGCAAATAGGACCCCACGACATCATGAAGGAAGCCGTGTAAATGATAATGAAGAGCAATGTGCTTAATCCAATGACATTAAAGAAGGCGAGAGACGCTACGCCAAACATGCCAATGGCCATGCCTATGGAACCCGTTATCAATAGAGGTTTGCGCCCCCATCGATCGACAGTCACAATCGCAATAACTGTAAAAATAACATTGACCAGCCCCATGACGATCGTTTGCAGCATCGATGCATCTTTTGCCGCCCCCATGCTTTCGAAAATTCTCGGTGCATAATAAAGCGCGACATTGATGCCAACGAACTGTTGGAATATCGAGAGCAAGATTCCTATGAAAATCACTAATTTTCCATACGCAAATAGCTCTTCGGAGGAAACATTTGCATTTATCGTTTGCTTGATTTCCTTTAAGATGCCGCCAGCTTCTTTTGAACCATTGATTTTCGCGAGAATTGACAGCGCTTTCTCATCACGGTTTTTTAACGCAAGGTAACGCGGTGTTTCCGGTACGAGAAGCAAAAGCAGGCCGAACAACAGGGCCGGAATCGCTCCGGATGCAAACATATATCTCCAGCCAACATCATTGATCCATTGTGTCGTTTCCCCGTGAGCAATGGTCCAGTTGACAAAATACACAACGACCATTCCAAAAATGATCATAAATTGGTTAAATGACACCAATCGACCGCGAATGTCTGCAGGGGCAATTTCCCCGATATACATTGGACAAACGGCTGAAGCAAGGCCAACGCCGATTCCGCCTATCATTCGATAAATGTTAAAGGCAATGAGCAATGAAATCGTCGGTTCTCCTTTTGTGAAAAACAAAAACTCAGGGTAACTGGCTCCAAGGGCTGAAACGAAGAATAAGATGGATGCAATAATAAGTGATTTCTTGCGTCCGAATTTCGTTGCAAAATATCCAGAAATGAGGCCGCCGATAATACAGCCGATTAATGCGCTAGAAATGGTTGCTCCGTGAACGAACGCCCCTAAGTGCAAACTGTCGATAAGATAGATTTGCAACGATTCCTCGGCACCGGATATGACAGCCGTGTCATATCCGAAAAGCAATCCCCCTATTGCGGCTACAAGCGTGATCGAAAAAAGGTAAAATAAGTTTCGTTTTTCTCCCATCGATTGCGAAAACAGCTGATGCTATCCGAAAAAGCAAGTCTCACACCCCCTTTTAAAACGCTTTCAAATGAATGATTAAAACTAAAGGTACCAGGGGGATGTCCAGAATTGCTTGAAGGATAATCGCATTCTTCTGTTTTCTTTCTCCTTTCCATATAAAGTTACACATATGCCCTACTTATGGAAATACACTTAAAACTTGCTATTTTCAGAATATTTTACCCACTCCTTTTCGCTTCTCATTCAAAACGAACGGCCAACGGCTAAAGATATTGTTCGATGGATTTATTATAACAACCTTATCTTTGTTTGTCTATTAAACTAACTATTTTATTGTTACGAAATATAAAAAGGGCTATAATTTATGATAGGCTATTGAAAAGAAAGGAATCGAAAGCATATGCACACGACCTGGAATCAACATGTAGTTAAAAAAGAAAACAAAGCGCTTGTCTTAAATTTGATCATCGACCATTCTCCGATTTCGCGCGCCGATATCGCACAAAAATCCGGACTAAACAAAGGAACGGTTTCATCATTAGTAGCAGAGTTATTAGAAGAACAGTTCATTTATGAATCCGGACCCGGTGAATCAAGCGGAGGCAGGCGGCCGGTCATGCTCTGGTTCAATAAAGGAGCCGGCTACTCCATCGGCGTTGACCTTGGTGTCAACTACATTCTTGGCGTGTTGGCCGACCTTCACGGCAATATTGTAAAGGAAGAAAAAGAAAAGTACGAACATTTGTCGTTTGAAGATACGCTTGATCGTGTGAAAAGGGTCATTTCCTCTTTAATGAATACGGCCCCGCCTTCTCCTTATGGCATTGTCGGAGTCGGAATCGGCGTTCCCGGAATTGTAAATAACGAAGGTGATGTTTTGCTTGCCCCTAATCTAGGTTGGGAAAACATCCACTTGAAAAAAGAACTTGAAAAACGATTTGAGTTCCCTGTTATCGTAGAGAACGAGGCAAATGCGGGCGCTTACGGGGAAAAAAGGTTCGGAACTGGACAGGATTTCGATCATCTCGTATATGTAAGCGCGGGGATCGGAATTGGAGCGGGCATCATTATCAATGGCGATCTTTATAAAGGAATCAATGGCTATTCCGGTGAACTTGGACATATGACGATTGATAAAAACGGAATGAAGTGCCGCTGCGGGAATAAAGGCTGCTGGGAACTTTATGCATCCGAGAAGGCATTACTTGCGAAAGCGCGGCAGTCACTTTTAGAAATGGATGAAGAAATAACCCTCGAGCGGTTAATCGAACTCGCAAGAAATAACACAGAGCTTGTCGTTCAACTCTTTAAAGAGATTGGCAACCATATCGGCTTAGGAGTTGTCACAACCACCCATGCCTTCAACCCTGAACAAATCATCATTGGAAACCGGCTTGCCGCAGCCAGGGAATGGATTGAACCCGGTGTAAAAGAAGCTATCGAAAAGTATACATTGCCTTTCCACCGGAAGGACATCCAGGTTAACTTTTCCGACTTATCCATCCCATCTTCTGCATTGGGAGTTGCTGCTTTTTCCACCGAAAACTTTCTTAAATCGAGATTGCAAAACTAATGACATGACATATAAAACATCAGCGGAAATAGCGTAGTGATACCATTCACCACGCTATTTGCGTGTAATATAAAATCTGAAAACCTCTGTCCGTGCAGGAATACGAATAAAGCAGCTTCATTAGAATGAGTGGTTTGAGATTTCCTGCAACAAGTAAAGAGAGGAAACTATGGTCTCCTCCCTTATATATCTTTTTATTCTTTTTTCTTATGGTTCACCGCTTCTAAAGGAGCGATGGATTCAGTGCCTATTTTTTCGTCGGACTCGACATACGCTTTGAGCATGGCCATTTTGTTTTCCCAAAACCGTTCAAAATAAGCGAGCCAATCATTCAATTCTCGAAGCGGTTCTGGCTCCGTTCGATATCTCGTTTCACGGCCGGCTTTCCTTTCTTTCACGAGCCCGGCGTCTGCCAAAATGTGCAGGTGTTTAGAAACAGCCGTCCGGCTCATCGGAAAATGCCCGGCTATGGCGGTGACAGGTAGTTCCTGTTCGGCAAGCAATTTTAGCAGCTTGCGGCGAGTGGGATCAGCGATAGCTTTGAAAACATCATGTTTCGGTGATGGTTCACCCATGTTTTACGCCTCGACGTACGCTCCCAATTTTTTATGAAGCCCCGCCCAGCCTTTATCCATATTGCCACGGACAGCCGTGTGAGGCGCTCCAAATTCTGTCGCTTTTTCAGCATCCCAGCCAGAATGAATAATAGTGACTTCTGTTTTGCCATCCAGATCCTTTAGTTCGAAACTCAGGGTCCAATCTTTTCCCCAATTAAAAGATAATCGGTTAGGCGGATCCACTTCCGTCACTTTACAAGGTGACATTCCGAACTCCCCTGCATTTAGATGAAACTCGTGGCCGACGACAGGCTCCATGTCATTTGGCATGAACCACGCAGAAAGGCCGTCTTTCGTGGCGACCGCTTTCCATACTTTATCTATTGGGGCATTGAATACTCCTGTATGAACGATGTCCTGCATTTTTGTATTGTTATCCATTTGTATAATCCTCCGACTTTTTATGTTATGAAACGATTTGGTTTCATTTCAGATTATATACAACCATTTGGTTTCATGTCAAAATAAAAGGGAATGTAAAATATTGTTATAGAACGACTAAAAAAATAGCTTGAAGGCGATAATTTGTCCCATAGAGCCTGTCTCAAGGACAATTATGGGTGCTGGAAGCAAAATTTTGTCCCATGGAGCCTGTATCAAAGACAATTATCAGTGCTGGAGGCAAAATTTTGTCCCATGGAGCCTGTCTAAAAACGAGTCTTTTGATTAGATGAATAACTCCTTTATTAGAGGAATAAATCGGTCAAGCCGGCGAATAAGCATGCGGTACCGAAAAATCATGATACATGAGAGGATCGTTCGGCTGAATCCCAATATGATTACAAATAAGTAAGCTCTTTGCTAAAAAATGATAAAAAAGGAGAGCCTCAACCACTCTCCTAATAGGTGCATTTATATACTTTCCAGTTGTCTTTTGTCTTGTACAAATAAAGGTGTTGCGTATATTCAGCTAATTCACTCGTAATGTATTGCTTAATATATAAGTATTCCGTGTTATTTTTCACGAAATATGTTACTGTTGGCTTTTTCGGGGAGTAGTCGGCGTTCCAATCAAAATCAAAAAAGTAATAGTAAGGCGCATCGGTTCCGATATAGCTGTACAACGTATTTCCGTATTTATCTTTGCCGTTTGGCTCCATATCATACTTGATAATTTTGTCAATGTAACTGCTCGTAAAGCTGGAGCCGAAATACAAGTGGATTTTTTTTCTGGTGGAACGGTCGGGAAGCGTTCGCAGCAGCTTAACTGGCTTGCTGACGATCTTTTTGGCATTGGAACGGGACATCGTTTGATAGTATCGGAGAAACTCGTTGCTGACAAAAGCAGTTGATTGACTGTACTTTATTTTCGCCCAGTTGTTTTTCGTGATCAAATAGACAGTAACTTTTGTTTTATCTTTTAAGGATCCAATTTTCTTATAAGACGTTCCCGGTCCTTTCCTAACATTAAGGCTTGTCGCATCGACAACGGCTGTTTTCGTTGTTGAAGCTTTTACTTTTAATCCGCTTAATTGAATGGTGGCAAACGTCAATACTGCAAGCGTAAAGATTTTCAATGCTGTTACTAAAAAGCTTCTTTTCACTGGCATACACGATCCCTCCCATTATTTTTTAAACTCCCTTTTCTCCCTTCTTCCGGCTTCAAATAATGACATTGATAATTATATGCGCCCTTATTGATGTATTACTTTCTCTTTTTTATTAAGGAATCCTTGTTAAAAAGCCAATCTTCTTACAAAAGATCCGTTCTAAAGGACAATCTTTCATGCTGAGGACTCCATTTTTGTCCTATAGGGCCTTTCTTTTGGACACTTTTCTGCCAGTGGATTCCATTTTTGTCCTATAGAGACTTTCTATTGGACACTTTTTGGCTCATGGACTCCATTTTTGTCTTATAGAGTCTTTCTTTTGGACATTTTTTAGCCCATGGACTCCATTTTTGTCTTATAGAGCCTTTCTTTTGGACACTTTTCGGCTCGGGAACTCCAATTTTGTCCTATAGACGTCCATTTCGCCCGGGGGAGCATAGACATCATTTGTCTTCTTCTACTTTCAACTCTTCGGATAATGCTCAAGTGACCCTTGCAACACTTTCCAAAAAAGTCATTGACACCTTGCATAGTTGATGGTAATATTTCTCTTCTCGACTCAAAAATGTTAGGAGGGGAAGCGGTTGATTACTGTAGAGAGTTTAAGCAAATCCTTCAAAGTTGCGAGACGTTCTACCGGCTTACGGCAAGCGATGAAAGCGCTCTTTTACCGCGAGCATACGATTATTGAAGCATTGAAAGACATCTCTTTTACCATTGGTCCAGGGGAAATCGTAGGATATATCGGCCCGAATGGCGCGGGCAAGTCGACAACCATTAAGGTGATGAGCGGCATATTGGTTCCCGATCGGGGATCGTGCACCATTATGGGATACACTCCGTGGAAAGACCGTGTTTCCTATGTGAAACATATCGGCGTCGTCTTCGGCCAGCGTTCCCAGTTGTGGTGGGACGTGCCGGTTATCGATTCATTTGAACTTCTTCGCGATATTTATAACGTTCCGGACCATGAATATAAAAAGACATTGGATCTCCTCATTGAAACACTCGATTTGCAACATCTGATCCATTCTCCCGTACGGCAATTAAGCCTTGGCCAGAGGATGCGTTGTGAAATTGCTGCCTCTCTCCTTCATAACCCGAAACTATTATTTTTGGATGAACCGACTATCGGGCTTGATGCCGTTTCTAAAATTGCCGTACGTCAATTTATTAAAACGATCAATAAAGAAAAAGGCGTCACCATCATTCTGACGACACACGACATGTTTGATATCGAAGCATTGGCCGATAGGGTCATTTTAATCGGCAAAGGAAGCCTGTTGTACGATGGGAAACTGGAAGCGTTGCGAAAGCGGTTTGCAACCCATAAAACGATAACAGCCGATTATCGCGAAAACCGAAACCAATTTCATATCCCGGGCAGCTCGTTTCTTTCATGGTCGCCAGAAAGAGCGGTCCTCAGCGTCGATACAGAGCAAGTAATGATCTCTGAAGTGATTAACCAGCTGTCCCTTCACGTTGACCTTATCGATGTCTCGATCGAGTCGCCGCCGATTGAAGAAATGATCGTTCAGCTCTATAAGGAGTACCAACTATGAATGCGTATTATTCTGTGTTGAAGCTCCGTTTGCTTACTGGCATGCAGTATCGCGCAGCGGCTCTCGCGGGGGTAGCGACGCAATTTTTCTGGGGATTTATGTATCTCCTTATCTTTCAAGCTTTTTACCAACAAGCCTTATATAACCCGCCCATATCTTTAAACGAATTAGTCTCATACATCTGGCTTCAGCAAGCGTTTCTCGCTTTCATCATGCTCTGGTTTCGGGATGACGAGCTATTTAACCTCATCACAACCGGGAATATCGCCTATGAGCTTTGCAGGCCATGCGGGATTTATGGTTTTTGGTATGCCAAGCTTCTTGCCCAGCGGCTATCGAGCGCTTTTCTCCGCTGTTTCCCGATTCTTATTGTCGCCTTTTTGTTGCCGGAACCTTATCGAATGAAATGGCCGCCATCGTTTACGGCCTTCCTTTTATTTCTTACGGCGTTGATGTTAGGATTGCTTCTTTTAGTCGCCATCTCGATGTTTATTTACATTTCTGTTTTCATGACGATGTCGCCTGTCGGATCTTTGCTCATGTTCGGGGTGATTGGAGAATTTTTCGCAGGGTTGGTCATTCCGATCCCTCTTATGCCCTCGTGGCTGCAAAAGGTGACAAACTTGCTTCCGTTTCGCTATACTGCTGATTTTCCGTTCCGGGTTTACTCGGGCCATATTCCACAGAATGAAGCGCTTGTCGGCCTATTCATACAGCTTATCTGGCTTATTGTTCTCGTTTGGCTGGGCCGAATGGCTCTAAATAAAGCTTTAAGAAGAGTCGTCGTACAAGGAGGTTGAATGAACCTGAGACTTTATTTCAAATATCTTCTCATTCTTTTCAAATCGCAAATGCAGTACCGGGCATCGTTTTGGCTGCTCACGATCGGCCAGTTCTTTATACCGTTCTCCATGTTTGCAGGACTCTATTTCCTGTTTGAACGGTTTGGGCAAATTAAAGGATGGGATTTTTTCGAAGTGGCGCTCTGTTTTGCCGTCATTCATATGGCATTTGCCATTAGCGAATGCTTTGCCCGTGGATTTGATGCTTTCTCTTCTCTTGTGGCAGGCGGCGATTTTGACCGATTGCTCGTACGCCCTAGAAGCACTATCATTCAAGTGCTCGGCTCAAAGTTCGAGTTTACGAGATTCGGAAGGATGCTCCAGAGTGTGATCGTACTCGTCTGGTCATTACGCCATCTTTCCATCGATTGGAGTGTAATGAAAGCGATCACTCTTATTTTAATGATTGTAAGCGGCGTTTTTATTTTTACAGGAATCTTTATGCTTGCCGCCACGATGTGCTTTTGGACGATCCAGGGACTGGAAGTGGCCAACATTTTTACGGATGGAGGCAGGGAGATGGCGCAATATCCGCTCTCGATATATCCGAAATGGGTAACCCGCTTCTTTACATTTGTCATCCCTTTTGGATCCGTCAATTATTTGCCTCTGCTCTACATTCTCGGTAAAAGCGGCGGAAACGCCTTCCTTTATATGCTTGCGCCGATAGCCGGGATCGCCTTTATTCTGCCCTGTTTCTTAATCTGGCAAATCGGCGTCAGACACTACCGCTCGACGGGCTCCTGAACACCCCTGAGGATATAAAAAAGGTTGATCCAACATGATTTGAATCAACCTTTTCTTTCTTTTAAAATCCTTTTGCACTGTTCTGAACAGCCGTTTCTTCTATTTTACAAAAGAAAAAATGGCAACTTAAGTAGCTTCTTTATTCAAAAAATGCTTCAGGATATTCGACAACACCCGAGACATGATCAAGCGTATTTTCTCTCAATTCCAATGCCATAAATGCCTCGTCCGGCACTTCAAAAGGGGCTTTAATCCCCCATGAGGATGCTTTTTTGAAACCAAATTTCGGATAATATCCCGGATGCCCCAGTACAACAACGGAACAGTAGCCAAGCTCTTTTGCTTTTTGTAATGCTTCCGCAATTAAACGTTTGCCGATGCCTTTATGCTGGTGCTCCGGCAGAACGGAAACAGGAGCAAGGGCGAGCGATTCTACCGGGTGATGGCCGTTCACAATTTTTATTTTTGATAAAAGAATGTGGCCAATGATTTTTTCGCCTAAAATCGCAACTAATGACAACTCAGGAACAAATGCATCCGATTTCCGGAGCCGGGACACTAATTCATGTTCTTTTTTGTCGCTAAACTCCATATTAGCAAATGCATTCTTCACGACAGCTTCCGTCATTTTATAATCTTCGGGCACCTCTTGCCTGATGGTAATGTCCATTTTTAAACTTCTCCCTTCTCGTCCAGTTAACCATAAAGATTGTTTTCAGCCAATAGGAAACACCTCTTCCCATCCCAGCTCCTTGAGTGCTTTTAAAAAAACATAGCCATGTTCCGCTCCGATAGTGACTAATATTCTCTTTCCTTCGTTTTCTTCTATCACCTTTCTAATATTCTCGATCATTTTTTTATTCCGCTCATCCCAAACGATCTGTTGGACTTCGGGGTTAACTTTCCTCAGCCATTCTTGTTTCTCTTCAATCAGTTGATTGAGCTGATATGAGTTGAACGGTATGGGATCACGTTTCGCCTTTTCAAATATCTCTTCATATCTATTCATTAATTCGGAAGACAATCGTTCTTGTTCTTCCTTCGAATATGGAGCAAAATGGTCCAATTTGACATGTTCATCTAAGAAATCATCGATCGGCCAAAATGGGATGCCGTATTCTTCACATAAAGGGATGATCGTTTGCCTATATTCACTCGGACCTAAATACCCTGAATATGTTTTATTCTTTTGGTATTCGTTCCAGTCTTCTGGCCGCACTTCCCCACAAATGATTTCAGGCTTAAATTCCAAAATTTTTTCCCGCATTAGACTCAATGGATAATTGGCCCATGATCTTGTTTCATCCGTATGCAGTGTTCCCAATAAGCCGACTAATGTCATGATCCACCTCATAAAATGATTTTTTGTAAATTTAACGTTCGACCTCTCTTCGGACATTCCCTCCTTTCTTTTTAGAGAAAATTCAATAGTTCCATTTACCTATAAAAGACTTTTGCGAACCGGTTCAATAGTTGCTTGAAGGTATTTTTCGATAATGTTATTATCCTACTAATCGATTTTTTGGAACAACGTTGCTCATTATGAAACAATCGTACAAAGAAAGGGGACTCAATCAAGTGAAAAAACTAATTTTAGTGCTTTTATTGCTTCTATTGATTCTAGGATTCCAGCTACAATTTGGTTTAACTGAAGCCGCAAACAAGGAAAGCGAAAATCAATGTAAAGTCATAAAACGTAACTCCGGGCTTGAAGTCAACCTGGCCATGATCTTCAGGGGAAAAGGGAGAGAAAAATGAACAGAAACGGCCTTTTTATGTAGATTGCTAGTGCCCTTTCAGCTAAGAAAGTTCTTATTTTCAAGAATCAATTTTCGCCTGTAAAAAAATAAAAGTAAAAAACAGGATCAAATTTCTCTAGTGTGGTGCTATTTTCATGGCATTTGGACAATAAACAGTGGATTTCCGACAATAAATCTATTCCATCGGACAATAAATGGCCTGTGTCGGACAATAAAATGAGTGGTTTTTTCGCTTATTGTCCAAAAGTAAGATGTTATTGTCTAAACCGGATGACTTATTGTCTAAATAAGAGCACTTATTGTCCGAGAACGAAATCATTTTAAATGATGTAACGATTCGTGATCGATTTTCCTCATTTCACAGATCTAACGAGGTGTTCTTAAAATATGAATGTTCGATTACTGAAATTCAAACTATTTTTCTAGAAGAGGCACTGGCAACTTGTAGTAACCGCCCGCGCTTCTACACCAGCAACGACACAGCCACCAGAAAAAAAAGACAGAGGCAAAAAAGAAATTGGTCATATGAAGAAAACCGCTGCCCCAATAAATGGTCAAGCTTAGATTCCACATTTTCGAAATGCGCAAATGGCATAGAGCAATCTCCAATTAACATCGAACTTTCAAAAAGTGAAGCTGGATCAAACAATGGAAAAACTAAAAACCAACTATAAACCCGCGACGTTTACAATAATAAATAATGGGCATACGGTTCAAGCCAATGATGCAACCGGCAGCAATTTTATAATAATTGAAAGCGAAAAATATAAACGAATGCAAATGCACTTCCACAAACCGGGCGAAAACCAACTTAATGGACAGTCCTTTGACATGGAAGGGCATCTTGTTCACAAAAATAGTAAAGGAAACCTTGCCGTACCAGGGTTCTGGAAAAGAAAACAAGGAGCTGGTTGAAATCTGGTCGAAACTCCCGGCGAAAAAAACGAAAGAGGATATAAAGCTTGAAGCACCTGTTAACCCGGCGAATCTATTGCCAAAAGAAAAAAATCGTTCCACTATAACGGTTCTCTAACCACTCCCCCTGTTCAGAAGGGGTGAAATGAATCGTTTTACAGCAGCCAATAGAATGTCTAAAGACCAACTTGATGCATTCGGCTCCATCTTTCCGGATAACCACCGGCCTGTCCAACCACTAAATAAACGGGAAGTTTTAACAAATTAATTGACTTAATGAAGAAACTGAAACTAACAAACAATACCAGAAAATCTTTGAATCCCATAGTCGCATGGCGGTTGAATTGCCTGATTTATTCAAGAACCTGGAACCTGAAAATTAAAGGGCAATTACTGAATTTATTGATGGGGTCATCTGGTTTATCGATAAAAGCGCTGCTTTTAGTTTACTAATTTATTTTCATTTTTTTATATTGTTCTAGCAAAAGCGATTGATTCGAGTACCCTTTTATTTGGAGCCTTTGTTTAATTACCATCTATAATTGTTTTGTATTCTTTATGCCAAAATAAAATAATTTTTTTTAATTCTTCCGTTTCAATTAAACATTCATCGATAAATTCATCTAAAGCATAATTGTCTATTACACAAGTATAATCTTTTTTAATCTTTATTAATTCTTGTCTTTATATTCCCTTACGATCATTCCATTGGCGAGGATGTGGTAATCACCGTCATATTCCGCATATTCATCAATGACATGAACCGTTTCAATTTTTTGGTCCTGTAGCGTTTCAAATTCTTCATTCGTTACGTTTTTATTTTGCAATTGTGCGATGTACGATGCTGCGATTAATTGCTCGTCTGCATCCGGGCGTCTAATCGTATTTTCATATGGATTTGTCTTCTGGGCAAGGTCGCCTATCAAGTCATTATACGTATCGTACGATGTGATTTGTTTTACCGAGTAATTTGAAACATTCACTTCGCCGTTTTTGATTGCCGAGCTGATCTGGTTGATGTAGTTTGCCATCAGGGCGAGGTCTTGTTCTACCGTTTCCAATGCGGCGGTTTGCGCTTGATCAAAAGCGTAAAGCTGTTCGATCGTCGTTTTCGCATGTCGTTTCGCTCGCCAGATGTTTTCCACCACTTCTGTTTCATCAAGGAAAGGAAGATCAACAATATCCCGGACTTGAGCACTAGTAAACACTTTCACGTTATCCATTTTTTATCGCCACGAGCTTTGTCAATCTTTTAGTTTGTCAGCCATTCCGCATCATAACTATCCCTTTCAATGTAAATATCAACTCGCCAATTTATCTTTATTATTTTCACAAACTAAGTATTAATACGATACCTCTTGATGGTATAACCATCATAAGTTTTTCAAAAGTATTGTCTTTAAAAATAAAGTTCTAAAAATAAAAAACCTTGAAAGGCATTTGACCAATCAAGGTTTTATTGAAACATGACTAACAATTAAAATATGCTTTTAAGAAATCAAAAAACGATGACCAAGTTTCCTTTAACTTTCCTTTTAACAGCAGTTCATCTCCACCCTCAAAATTAACTATATAAACTTTATCCGTTACAGTATCCAGCACTAATACAGCATTTGCTGACATTTCGCTTAAAACCAGATACTCGTTCGGAAAACCATGTTCTTTTCTAGAAATGAGTGTGTATGATTCAATATTATTTTCTTCATTTGCTATATCTAGTAATTCAAAGGGTACATTCTCTTCCCAAAAAGGCCCTTCATAATGGTTATAAAATTCTTGAAAAGTATCTGATGCGTTTACACCTAGCCTTCTTAAAGCATCCTGTACTAGTTTGCTATCCTCGCGTTTATATATTTCTTCTCCAAGAATTTCATCTAGTCTCTCAGGCAAAATACTCATATTATTTTCCTCCTAAAGCTTCTTCTCCTCGTATTTTCCAATAATTGATAGAGTCTACTTTTTGAAATGCTCCTCTAGTTGTCTCATCCATTGGATAAAATGGGTTCAACTTTCCTCTATAAGGATGTAGCGGAGCTTTCTTAGCATTACTGATATTATGGTACCTAGTTGAAGCTTCATATAATGGTCCAACACCTTTTTGTTGTGAATGATGCAATGTTGCAACACTACCTGCGTCATCAAGGATTGGAGCAAGTCCGTATTTTGCAGATGCTTCAGCATTTGTTAACCCTCGCCCTTTTTTAGCACCTTTTGTTCGAACCATATCCCAATTAATATCCCCTCTTTGATATACTTTATAAGTAAATCCTGTTCCATCTTTACCTGCATTATATACTACACTCCGAGTAAAATATTTATTATTCTTATAGTCCTTTAGATGTTGATAAGTTTCTTTACCCGTACCTCCAGTATACTCCTTTCATCACTTTCTTTTCGATACCCGTAATCGCCTTTTTCCCCAGTTTTGTTACTCCTTTTTTTACAAGAGTTGCAGGGAAAGCAGCATACTCCGCCCATTCTAAAGGAGTGCCTTCATATAGTGAATCAAGAAAACGAACGTCTCCTTCTGGCTCTACTATCGGTATTTCATCAACTATTTTATACCTTATGTTGAAATTTTCATCTTGATATTCCCGTACGATTGTCCCATCGGCGTAAATGTGGTACTCACCATCATATTCACTATTTTCGACAGCGACGTGGATGGTTTTCATCCGCTTATTCTCAAGCGATTCAACTTCTTCTTTTGTCAATGTTTTACTTTGCGCGATGTACGAAGCCGCGATTAATTGTTCGTCCGCATTCGGGCGTCTAATCGTATTTTCATATGGATTTGTCTTCTGGGCAAGGTCGCCTATCAAGTCATTATACGTATCGTACGATGTGATTTGTTTTACCGAGTAATTTGAAACATTCACTTCGCCGTTTTTATTTGCCGAGCCGATCTGGTTGATGTAGTTTGCCATCAGGACGAGGTCTTGTTCTACCGTTTCCAGCGCGGCGGTTTGCGCTTTATCAAAGGCGTGAAGCTGTTCAATCGTCGTTTTCGCATGCCGTTTTGCTCGCCAGATGTTTTCCACCACTTCTGTTTCATCAAGGAAAGGAAGATCAACAATATCCCGGACTTCTTTCATCACCTTTTTCGCTTCATCGAGGATGCCGATGGTTGTTGTCTCTATTTTATTAAGTCCGGCCCTTACATCGTGGTCCAAAAAACTTTCGCTAATAAAGCCGTTTGGATCAGGCTCAAAATTTTTCAGCTGGTTTTTCATCGATTGCAGAACGGCTTTATAATCTTCAATGAACGATTCAAAATAAAGCAAAAACGACAGATGGCATTCCTGGTAGAATGAACGGATCGCCTGTCCCGCTTTTCCTTTAAGAGCGTCTTCGAGAGAAATAATTCCTTTCACCGCATCCTTTGTTTGTTTAATCTGTTCACTTGTTTATTGAAAAAAACCTTGAAAGGCTTATAGCCAATCAAGGTCAACTTTTTTCTCTATACAAATGATTTAGTTATTCAATATCATCATATGCATCACCTAGGGAGATAAAATCACTTCTTAGCCAATACCAATATTGCCCTTTATTTTTTATAAGTCGTTCAAGTAAATCAGTAAACGAAGTAGCTATAATCTGGGACTCACCTACAAGCCCATGTCGGTCAAAAAAACTATCGTAGCATTTACCTAGTCTATCTTCATTGAGGTCAATCGTTAAATATTCATCCGTTCCATCATTACAAATAATATACCAGTTAGATGAAATATCTTCTTCACATAATTCTCCTACAATTATTGGATTTGCCAATACAAATTTATCAGGAGATACAATATAAATTGGATATTCCTCATTTTCAAATAGAACTAATCCCCCACAAAGACTATAAAACTCTTTTAAATCATTAGGTAAAATATGCTTTTCTTCATCAATAATGGGTAATCCAGAAGGCTCAAAGATACGACAATGTGGTAAGGTGTTTATTTGTGTAAGCAACTGCTTTATCTTTTCCATTAGCTTCACTCCCGATAATTATATTTATTAAAAGAATTATAATATTCTTGTCTGGCTAATTTGGGAACATTTGCAGCATCAAACATTCTTTCTGTAAGTTCTTGTATCTCCCTTGGAGAGACTGATTGCCAATCAATTTTGCCCCCAACCTTCTTACCTGTTTTTTCATATAACCATTCTCTATAAACAGCTTTTGTAGCAGCATGTTGTTCTTTTGTAAGTGCTACTGTTGGGGTGTTCCCACCTCTACTTACATAGTTTGGAACATTATGTTTAGCCCATACATCCATAACACCATGATGATTTTCTAAAGGTGAATTACTAGGTCTATATGGTACTACGTCATTAGGTTTAACAGTTTTATCTATACCCTTAGTATACTCCTTCACCACTTTCTTTTCGATACCCGTAATCGCCTTTTTCCCGAGTTTGGTGACGCCTTTTTTTATAAGTCCTCCGGGGACGGCATACTCGGCGATTTCTAATGGAGTGCCTTCAAATGGGGAATCTAATTCTCGGACGCCTCCCGCCCGGTTTTTTGGTACTTTATCGACAATTTGATATTGTTTATTAAAATTCTTGTCTTTATATTCCCTTACGATCATTCCATTGGCGAGGATGTGGTAATCACCGTCATATTCCGCATATTCGTCAATGACATGAACCGTTTCGATTTTTTGGTCCTGTAGCGTTTCAAATTCTTCATTCGTTACGTTTTTATTTTGCAATTGTGCGATGTACGAAGCCGCGATTAATTGTTCGTCCGCATTCGGGCGTCTAATCGTATTTTCATATGGATTTGTCTTTTGGGCAAGGTCGCCTATCAAGTCATTATACGTTTCGTACGATGTGATTTGTTTTACCGAGTAATTTGAAACATTCACTTCGCCGCTTTTGATTGCCGAGCTGATCTGGTTGATGTAGTTTTCCATCAGGGCGAGGTCTTGTTCTACCGTTTCCAATGCGGCGGTTTGCGCTTTATCAAAGGCATGAAGCTGTTCAATTGTATGATTGCTGTATCGTTTCGCTTGTCTGATGCTTTCAACCAAATGAGTTTCATCTAGATCGGGCAGATCTATAATATCCCGGACTTTTTTCATCGCTTCGTTCGCTTCACTGATGATCCCGATGGTTGTTGTTTCTATTTTATGAAGTCCGGCCCTTACATCGTGGTCCAAAAAACTTTCGCTAATAAAGCCGTTTGGATCAGGCTCAAAATTTTTCAGCTGGTTTTTCATCGATTGCAGAACGGCTTTATAATCTTCAATGAACGATTCAAAATAAAGCAAAAACGAAAGGTGGCATTCCTGATAGAACGAACGGATCGCCTGCCCTGCTTTTCCTTTAAGGGCGTTTTCGAGAGAAATAATGCCTTTTACCGCATTCTTTATCTGTTGAATCTGTCTGCTTAACGACTCCAAATATTTCTCGGTGTCACTGATCGATTGGTTCAACGCCCGGGCATCCAATACCTTCATGAAGTCACTCCTTCTTTGGCCGGTGTCTACAAATTGATTATCCGGCTATCTCATTAATCCTTTTTCCTATTATAGGAAAATGCATTTTAATAGTGAATAGATTGAGAGAAAAACAGGTCTATATACCTATTTATTCAAGCGGAAGTTGATAATATGCACAACCTATATTTTTGGAAGTAATTTTACATTCCTTGTAGTATAATTGGTCATATGGTAACAGTTTTTTATTTGATCAAAATGAGGTGCATCAATGATTACAGGTGAATTGAAGAACAAAGTAGATAAAGTGTGGGAAACATTCTGGACGGGCGGTATTACAAACCCGCTTACCGTTATTGAACAATTTACCTATCTTCTTTATATAAAAACGCTTGATGAGAATGAAAAGAAAAAAGAAGCCGATGCGGAACTTTTAGGCTTGCCTTTTGATGGGATTTTTCCGAAGGATCAACCCGAGTTACGCTGGTCCATTTTTTCGAATATGGGCCCGGATGAAATGTATAAAGTCGTGTCAGAACAAGTTTTTCCCTTTATTAAAGGGTTAGGCGGGAAACAGTCGACCTATGCCAAATTTATGAAGGATGCGATCTTTGTCATTCCGACGCCTTCATTACTTGCTAGAGTCGTCGCCGGCATTAACGGGCTATTCGCGGCAAGTCATTCGGATGGGAAAAAAGATACGCTTGGCGACCTTTATGAATATTTATTATCGAAGCTTTCCACCGCCGGAACGAACGGTCAGTTTCGAACCCCCCGCCACATTATCGATATGATGGTTCGGTTAATGAAGCCAACGCCAGAGGATATCATTGTTGACCCGGCTGCAGGATCGGCAGGTTTTCTTGTCGCTTCAGGTGAATATTTAAAAGAATCGCATCACGATATGTTTTTCATCCAGGGCTTGAAGGAGCATTTCAACCAGAACATGTTCCACGGATTTGAAATGGACGGAACGATGCTTAGAATTGGCGCGATGAACATGATGCTTCACGGTGTCGATAACCCGAATATCACTTATCGTGACAGCCTGTCCGAACAAAATAAAGATACTGAACAATACACACTTGTTCTCGCTAATCCGCCGTTTAAAGGATCTTTGGATTACGAATCCGTGTCTGATGATTTATTAAAAGTGACGAAAACAAAGAAAACGGAACTACTATTCTTAGCACTTTTCCTTCGGTTACTCAAAAAAGGCGGACGCTGCGCTTCCATCGTTCCGGACGGTGTTTTATTCGGTAGCTCCAATGCACATAAGTCGATTCGAAAAGAAATTGTGGACAATCATAAACTCGAAGCGATCATATCCATGCCATCGGGCGTATTTAAACCATATGCCGGAGTTTCAACGGCCATCATGATCTTTACAAAAACAGGCGCAGGCGGCACAGACAACGTCTGGTTCTACGATATGAAAGCAGACGGCTACTCATTGGACGACAAACGAAACCCGGTTGAAGCCAACGACATCCCGGATATTTTAACGAGATTTAGCAATCTGGACGCCGAAAAAGAACGAAAGCGGACCGAACAATCCTTCTTCGTACCGGTCGAGGAAATTCGCGAAAATGGATATGACCTGTCGATTAATAAGTACAAAGAAATTGAGTATGAGGAAGTGGAGTACGAGAAGCCGGAAGAAATTATAGCAGAAATAAAAAGCATAGAGGAACAAATTATTATAGGGATCAAGGAGTTGGAGGAATTAATAAATGGAAAGTAAGGTCACAATTAGTGAAATAGCTCAAATTAGTTCCGGAAGTACAGCCCCTAAGGATCAATATTTTTCTGATGAAGGCATACCATTTATACGAGCCGGTCATTTAGAAAAACTGATAAATGGGTTCCCGTTAAATAATCTACCCAAAATAAGTAAGTCCATTGCAAATGGCCTAAAGTTAAAGAAAGTCGATAAGGGAAGTATTTTATTTGCTAAAAGTGGTATGAGTTCAACGAAAAACAGAGTTTATCAATGTAGTGAAGAAACATATATAGTAAATCATTTAGCTTCTATTACACCTGATAGCACAAAGGTTGAACCGGAATATTTAAAATACTTTCTACAGTGGTTTAACCCTAGCCGGCTAATTATTGATGAATCTTATCCCAGCATAAGATTATCGGATATAGCTAATATCCAATTAAAACTTTCAAATATAGAGACACAAAGAAAAATAGTAAGCTTATTAAATAAAGCCCAAAAGCTAATTTTTTTAAGAAAGAACCAAATAGCGGCATTATCCTCCCTCACGCAAAGTGTGTTTTTGGAGATGTTTGGGGATCCGGTTATAAATAGAAGAAAATGGGTTGTTAGACCACTCGAGGATTTTTTAAAGAAAATTGATAGTGGTTGGAGTCCTAAGAGTGAGTCATTTCCTGCTAAAGAAGGAGAAAAAGGGGTTCTAAAATTAAGTGCTGTAACAAAAGGAGTATATCTCCCTACAGAAAATAAAGCACTTTATGTAGACACACCATTTAAAGAACAATACGAAGTTAAAAAGGGGGATCTTCTTATTACCAGGAAAAACACAAAGGAGTTAGTAGGAGCCTGTGCGTATGTTTTTAATACACCTACTAATCTTATGATACCGGATACAATTTTTAGATTAGTATTTAAATCTGTTCAATATCAGATTCATCCTATTTTCCTTTGGAGGTTATTGAATAATAACAGTTTTAGACATAAGGTAACTGGATTGGCTGAGGGTAGTGCAGGATCAATGCCCAATATTTCGAAGAAAAATCTATTGAAATTACGAGTAATTGTACCGCCAATAGAATTACAAGAACAGTTTTCAAAAAAAGTTATAAAAATCGAGGAACAAAAAGATTTACTAAATAAAGGATTATTAATTCTCGAAAATAACTTCAATTCCCTTATGCACCGCGCCTTCAAAGGCGAACTATTCAACGATTAGCCTTATTGTCTATAAAACTACTTCATCAGGGGGGATCGATTTGTTCAGCAACTTTGAGTTCTTGCAGGAAAAAGCTCAATTTTATAGTTTTGCAAATGCTTGTCTGGAGGCGGAGAGAAGCCTTCAGGTGAGCCCCGCTACGTGTGCGATTTTGACGCGGAGGGCGCTTGAGCTTGCGGTGAAATGGCTGTATGCGTCAGACAGCGAATTGAAGGTGCCATATCAGGACAATTTATCAAGCTTGATTCACGAACGGACGTTTTTGTCGATTATTGATGAAGACTTGTTTCCTTTATTGAAATACATTATTAAGCTGGGAAATGTCGCCGTTCATACCAATTCGGTCATCACAAGAGACGAAGCGGTGCTCGCGTTACATAACCTTCACCAATTCATCGACTGGCTTGACTATTGTTACTCCGAAAATTATTCCGAATCCGAATTCAAGGAAGAGGTTCTTCTGACCGGAGAAGAACCTCGAAAACGGCCGGAAGAATATAAAGAGTTATACGAAAAGCTTAGTTCGAAAGATCGTAAATTAGAAGATTTAATGCGGGAAAATGAACAGCTCCGGAAACAATTAACGGAAAAACGGAAAGAAAATACGCAAGAGTATGACTTCCAGGTTGACGAGCTTTCCGAATTCAATACGCGAAAAATTTATATTGATATCGAATTGAAATTGGCAGGTTGGGAATTTGGCAGAGACGTTCTTGAAGAATATGAAGTGACTGGCATGCCGAATCATCAGGCAATAGGTTTTGTCGATTATGTGCTACTCGGGGACAACGGCAAGCCGGTCGCCGTCGTCGAGGCGAAGAAAACATCGTATGACGCCAATAAAGGAAAACACCAGGCCAAACTATATGCCGATTGTATTGAACAAATGCACGGACAGCGGCCGATCATTTTCTATACGAACGGATTTGATATTCGTCTCTGGGACGACCAGAGCTACCCGGAACGAAAAGTGTCGGGCTTTTATACAAAAGCCGACCTCGAGCGTCTCATTGACCGCCGGATGATCAAACGGCCACTCGTTGATATTGAAATTAATGATGATATTTCGAATCGGTACTATCAAAAAGAAGCCATTTTATCAGTGTGTGAAGCTCTTCAAGGGAAGCAACGAAAAGCGCTGCTCGTCATGGCAACTGGAAGCGGGAAAACGAGGACGGCCATTTCTCTCGTTGATGTGCTCGTACGCCACAATTGGGTGAAAAATGTATTGTTTCTAGCGGATCGAAAGGCGCTCGTTCTTCAGGCAAAGAAAAATTTCAATAACCTTCTTCCGAGCATGACACTATGCAATTTGCTAGATAATAAGGATAACCCGGAACTAGCGCGCATGGTCTTTTCGACCTATCCGACGATGATGAACGCCATTGATGACACGAAGCGGAAAGACGGCAACAGGTTATTTACCGTCGGGCATTTTGATTTAATTATTGTCGACGAAAGCCATCGGAGTATTTATAAAAAATACCGGGCCATCTTTGACTATTTTGATGGAATATTACTAGGATTAACGGCAACGCCAAAAGATGACATCGATAAAAATACGTATGATGTCTTCGGTCTAGAAACCGGCGCTCCAACTTACGCATATGAGCTGGAACAAGCCGTTAAAGATAAATTTTTGGTTGATTATCGGACGATTGAATCGACTTCCAAAATTTTAGATGATGGACTTCGTTACGATGAATTGTCCGATGAAGAAAAAGAGCATTATGAAGATACATTTGATGAAGAAGAAGGCGAAATCATCAGCAATTCGGCCGTCAACCAATGGCTGTTTAACGACAGCACGATAGACCATGTGTTAAATGACCTGATGGAAAAAGGAATCAAAGTCGAAGGCGGCGATAAACTGGGAAAAACGATTATTTTTGCTAACAATTCAAAGCATGCCAAGCGAATTGTCGAGCGGTTTAATCATATGTATCCGCAATATAACGGGAAATTCGCAAGCCAAATTGACTATAACGTTGATTATGTCCAAAATCTTATCGATGATTTTTCAACAAAGACGAAATATCCGCAAATTGCCGTATCGGTCGATATGTTAGATACAGGTGTCGATATCCCTGAAGTCGTGAACCTTGTATTTTTCAAAAAAGTCCGTTCGAAGTCAAAGTTCTGGCAAATGATCGGACGCGGCACCCGTCTTTGCCCGAATCTTTTCGGAATTGGCGAAGATAAAACGTATTTTCTTATCTTTGATTACTTACGAAACTTCGAGTTTTTCCGCCAGAATGAGAAAGGAATAGAAGGAAGAGTCTCCATTGGGTTAACCGAACGAATTTTTAATTTAAAAGTGGATATCATTAAAGAACTTCAAGCGATTCATTTTCAAGAAGAACCGTATATTCGCCATCGGAATGAATTAATTGATAGTGTGTATGAAGAGATAAACCAGCTTAATGATGAAAACTTCCAGGTAAGAATGCATTTACAATATGTCCATAAATATAAAAACCGGGCGAACTGGCAGGCACTAAACGTTACAAATGTCAGTGAAATTCAAGAACATATTTCCCCATTAATTCTTTCAATTGCCGATGATGAACTTGCCAAACGCTTTGACAGTCTCATGTATACAATTGAACTGGCTAAACTGACAGCAAAAAATGCAACAAGACCCATCAACAGTGTCGTCCGGACAGCGGAAGAGTTATGTAAGCTAAGTACGATACCGGCGGTTGACGCCCATCGGGAAATCTTGTTAAAGGTGCAATCCGAAACATTCTGGGAAGAGGCAGACCTTTTTGAGCTTGAAGAAGTGCGCCAGGCCATTCGCGATCTTGTGAAGTTCTTAGAAAAGGAAAGCCAAAAGGATTACTATACGAACTTTAAAGATAATTTTACAATTATTAGTGAAGATGGCACTCCTTTTTATGCTTCAAATGATCTGCATAATTACCGGAAAAAAGTGAATCAATACCTAAAAGAACACCAGGATCAACTCGCGATTTATAAGCTTCGCCACAATAAGCCGTTAACGAAGCAGGATGTTGAAACACTTGAGAGAATCTTGTGGAACGAGTTAGGGACGGAAGAAGAGTATAAAAAAGAATTCGGCGACACGCCGGTCACAAAGCTGGTCAGACAAATTGTAGGATTGGATATTCATGCGGCCAACGAAGCATTTTCGGAGTTTCTTAACGAAGAAAAACTGAACGTTCACCAGCTTCGTTTCGTTAAGCTCATCATTGATTATGTGGTCAAAAACGGAACGCTTGAAAAAAAAGTATTGCAAGAAGACCCGTTCCGTTCGCTTGGTAGTGTAACGGATCTATTTCGAGACAACATCGACCACGCCCGCGGGATCATCCGGGTCATCGACAGGATTAACCGGAATTCGGAGGAAGTGGAAGGAGCTTAAAATATAAGGGAGAATTCATTCCTGAGTTCTCCCTTACTATCAATGCCGGAAACTATAAGAGGCTGGAATTATGTTGAAAAGAAAATTTGTAGTGGCTGTCATGATTTTCGTACTTTCAAGTTTAGTGATTTCTTTCCTTTGTCCTTTGGAAACTTTTTTAGGGGAAAAGAGCTCTTTTCTTTCTAATCTATTAATAGTGTCCATTTATACAGGCCCTGGGATCTTTTTGTACGGTTTTCCCGTATCCATCGCCATAGAATGGATGACAAAAAGCTGGGGTGATGCAAGGTTTTTCTTTGCATTTTTGTTCCATCTGATTTTTGGGATCGTTCCTTTTTTTATCCTGTGGTCCTTTACTCTATTTTCTATCATCATTTCCGTATGCTATTTTCTCTTAGACGAATTTTTCAAATATAAAACAGGGCTCGCAGAATTAACTTAGGGGTTACCACTATCTTCATTTAAAAAGGCCATTTTCCTTAAGTATGGAAAATGGCCTTTCGAATCATTCAAGGTTAGTCGGCTTCTGGCCAATCCCAGCCTAGCTGCAGGAAGAGTCCGAGACGGTCGCTGACTGCGCGAATCTGACTAATTTTATAATTCTCCACCACTTTTTTATTGCTTGAAAGCTTCGACTCTTCCATTTTTCAACCACCTTTACGCTGTTTAATATTTAAGGGAGACTTCCGTTCTGAACTCTCCCTTTAAAACTATCTCTCAACCAACTCAAGCTTTTCTCCATCCGGTCCTTCAAAGAAGGCGATTTTTACCGTACCGTTTAAAATGCTGCGCGGCGATTCGTCAACCAATTTCACGCCGAAACTTGCCAACCTCTCTAGCTCGGCTTCGATATTGTCTACGGAAAAAGCAAGATGATTCACTCTGCCTTCTTGTTCGCCAACTCCTCTTCCGCCAATTAATTCCACTTCAACAGCGTCTTCCCCTGGAAACGCCAAAAAGGCAAGTTCCACCTCATCATTTAAAGCCTCTCTCAGGCGTAGCTTAAGACCTAACACGTTTTGATAGAAATCAAGCGACCGGTCCATGTCACTTACCATAATGCCGGTATGTTCCAACTTTTTAATCATATTCATTCACACTCCGTCCTATACATTCAAATCAAGCATGGCATGGTTCTCAAGAAGTAGCTACTATCTTGTTGTTTCTTTATTTTAACCTCATAGAAAAGTAAACTTCCAATAATAAAACCATTATTTCTGTGGCTGTCAGTATTCAATAATATTAAAATTTAGCTATGATTGGCTGCGGAATAGTACTGACGGCGACGTTCTTTTCTTTTCAAATGTGCCATCAATATCGAGCCGGATGCCCCCATTAGTGAAACCACGAGCCACGGAAACCCGGCCCAGCCATCTAACCCGAATAGGATCGGGCCGAAAAAACTACCGGCGGACGCTCCAATGCCAAATGACATTTTCGATAGCCCGAAATATGCTCCCGATGGCTTTCCCCTGCTGTAAATGGACACCTTAATATCGGATGCGGGAAGAACTAACGTTTCTCCGACGGTAAATACAATGACACAAAACAACAGCCACCATTTGCCCGGAATGATCCAACTGAACAAAAGGCCGATTGCCATTATAATCATCCCCTTTATGATGAGCGCGGTCGATTCATATGCCTCGAACAAGCGCCTGACGAGGAACATGATGAGCAATCCGGATATAAAGTAAACGCCCAAAATTGGGCGTTTATTTGTCATGCTCATTTTTTGGTTTTCGTCCAGACGTTTCATCATTTAACAGTTATTTTTAGCAATCCCGGATCTTAATTTATACTTTCAGACCGGAAATTCAACCAACATTAGCTTTCCTGCGGTCCTTGATTCTTTGCCGCCATCTCTAAAATTTCCATCCCCTTCTTCACCGTCAGCGTTTGATAAATGTAGTTTTTAACAAACTCCCTGGCATCGGGGTCACCGCCAGCCACGACCTCTTTTGCCGCAGCCTTTGCATCATATGTTGTCCGTCGGAACTCGTAGCCTCCGGGGTATAGCAAAAGCCAGTAAGCGCCTGGGAGATCGGCGAAAGGCATTCCCACACTGCCGGCATTAAGAATGTGCACTCCCCCCACTTGCAACTTGAATTGAAGATGAGTGTGCCCGCAGACAACAAGCTGTTGATCCACATGATTGAAGATGGCGGCAAGCCGTTCCTTTGATGTCAATAGGGTAAAAATCTCCATGTCGCTTGTTGGCGTGGCATGACAGAATAAGATCTCTCCCCACCCTTCCGTATGAACGATCGCTTGTTCCGGCAATCGGGCAAGGAAATCCCGCTCGGACCGCATTAACTGATCAGCGACCCAGCGCTGCTTATTGAGCCCTTTTTCTGATAAATAAGGAATGGACTTTCCGTCAAAGGCCATGACCGCCTCCCGGTCCCCATTGCCGCGAATGAAGCGGGCTCTGTTCCCCAGTACAGAAAGCCGTTTCAATGTTTCCGATGGCATGGGACCCGAAACGATATCGCCCCCGATGACGATCATGTCTGGCTGCACTTCTTCGAGCTCCTCCAGCACTGCGTTCAATGCCGGCAAATTCCCATGAATATCGTAAAGCGCTGCAATTTTCATCTTCAAAACCCCCACAGAATTTGATTGCCCCTGCTACTGAAAATCCAAACTATTTTTAACATACGCGTGAAGGGCTTAGCCCAACGGTAAGAGCTTATTTGCCTCGCATGTAATATAGATGTTATGTACCGTCTTTTCGTTTTTCTTCTTTTTTATACTCGTCAAAAGAATCCGTCCCGAGTAACCAGCCTTCCACCCGGGCAGTGTGATTCCCTCTTTGAATATATAGCCTTCCAGCAAAGAGAACGAAACGGATGCCGTTTAAACCCTTCTATTTCAGCAGCCCGCCCGGCACCCCCTGCGGCTTCACGCAATCGGTCGATCTGAAAGTCTTTGCTTTCCCAAGACCGACCAATAAAACATTCAGTTCATCCCCCCTGCCGAAAAACCACGTTAGCGCCCCTCTTTTGGACATATGGGGGCGCCTGTTCATTTCCTCAAGCGGCTCGCTTTCTTCAAAGATCGGATAAATGGCTACATCCAATTGACGGAATTGCTTTTACAGCAGTAAACTTCACTCCAGCCACTCCCCTAACCTTGCAAAATTTGCTTAACCTCTTTCACTTTCTCTGCATCTA
The DNA here is from genome assembly GCF_049843615.1 of Fictibacillus sp. Mic-4. Classification (NCBI taxonomy): domain Bacteria; kingdom Bacillati; phylum Bacillota; class Bacilli; order Caryophanales; family Fictibacillaceae; genus Fictibacillus; species Fictibacillus sp. Mic-4. The sequence continues at coordinate 103,022 of NZ_JBBHZM010000006.1, forward strand.
CGGGCTCCAATGCATGTTGCTTAAAACGGACGCCTGTACCGAAATGAACCTCTTTCACACGGGTCGTTTCGATGAATCCTTTTAAAGCCGGAATCGTCAATCCGCTCCCCGCCATAATCGACAGATGCGTTTGTTCCGTCTTTTGCACGAGCTTGATCATTTGCTCTTGTGCATCAAGAACGCTTTTTTTGCCTCCCGATGTTAAAATTCGTTTAATTTGCTTAAAGCGAAGCAGTTCTTCCAGCGCCTTTTCCTGATCAGCTGCTTCATCAAACGCCCGGTGGAAAGTGACATCCAACCCTTCAGCTGCATCGAGCAGCCGTTTAAGCGTTTCAACATCAATTTGCCGCTCCTCTGTCAAACAACCGATAACGACCCCAGCCGCGCCAATTTGCTTGACGATTTGAATGTCTTTCTCCATCGTTCGAATATCATCCTCGTTGTACATAAAGGACTGGCTATGAGGGCGGACCATGACGTTCACCGGGATGGCGACAGCCTGGACGGCTTCTTCGATCAGCCCGTAGCTCGGCGTCAATCCGCCTTCCAATATCCCGGTAATCAACTCAATCCGATCCGCACCGCCTTTTTCTGCTATTTTCGCATCGCCCGCCGTTGTCGCAATTACTTCCAATACCATGTTTCATCACCTTTTATCTGTTCAATTTCAATTCGAAATCAAGCGTTTTTGTAATGTGAAAATCGCTTTTTTCGAACCGACCACTTTTTTATTATCGTTGATAATGTCAATTCCCGCTAATCTCCGTAATTGCGTAATATTTTGTTGCCTTATATGTTTGCGCCTTTTCTTTTGCACGTTCCTCATTCAAATCACAAATCGCATCAATTTCCGCCCGACTGTTTTTTCATACGATTGCAAGTACATGTCCGATATCGAACCCGCTCCGACTACGCCAATTTTTAATTTCGCCATTCCCCTTCCTCCTTTGATTTTACACTTCTTCTAAAAATCGGCGGGCATTGTCCATGCCGATTCGCGAACCTTTTTTGCAATCTTCCATTCCTTCAAATTCAATTGAAACATAGCCTTCATAACCCGACTCCTTAATGATTTTCAGGATTTTGCGGATCGGGATGTCTCCATGTCCGACGATGGCTCCCCTTAAATAATTGCCAGCTGTCGTTTGAAACCAGCCTTCACCCGGATTTTCGTGTGATGGGCGAAGATAGAAATCTTTCAAGTGGATCATTGAAGCAAAAGGAAGATTTTTCTTGACGGCAGATACCGGATCTTCATCTACGCACATGAAATTTCCGATGTCCATTGTCGTCTTAAAGTTCGGACGGTCAACCAGCTGAATTAGACGCTGTACCCGGTCGCTCGCCTGTATGAAAAATCCGTGGTTTTCAACACTTGTCGTAATGCCAAATTGCGCGGCATAATCCGCAATTTCCCGGCACGCCGAAACGAGGCGCGGCAAATCTTCCTCAAACTGTTTGATCGATGTTTCATTTATTTGGCGCCAGGCGACGTCATGGCGCATGAGCTTGACACCGAGTCGGTTCGCAATTTCCACTTCCTTCTTCACCCGCTCGATTTCAGCCTCGTACGACTTGTCATCATCTGAAATGAAATTCGCCCCGATGGCATAGTTGGATATGTCGATTCCGGCTTCTTCCGCCTTTTGAACGATCGTCTCTACTAAACGAGGGTTTTCGTCAAAATTAAATCCGAGCGGGACGATTTCAATGTGCTCGCCGCCATGATCACGAGTCCACTGGATCGCTTCAACAATGGTCATTTCCCCCGACTTCAACGCAGAAAATAGGCTGTATGAACTTAACCCGATTTTCATAAATTCCTCCAAAAGATTAAGTATATGATTTCCCTAACGAAACCCGCTTCAATTCAACAGATTGCTTCCGTTCATTCGATTCATAGGCTGCCTTTACCACTTCAAGTGTGCGCAATCCATCCTCTCCCGTAATCGACGGCGGCCTTCCTTGCTTGATGCTTTCGAGAAAGTCGTCAAGCATTCCTTCAACAGCGTTTTCTCCCCAGGAAAGCTGCCGGATGCAATTGGCTTCATCATTGTAATAAAGGGAGTTTTGGGCAAATGCATCAACCGTTACGGTTCCTTTAGTCCCGACGATTTTCATCCAGACATCTCCCCATGCCGGAAATGTTTTCGGCCGCGACCAGCTCGGGTCGATCGTGGCAATCGCACCTGATTCCATTTCAAGTGAAACGATCCCGCAATCCTCCACATCGATTTCGTAAAATCTTGTATCGAGCTCAGCATAAACATTTTTCACTTCATCATTCGTGATCCAGCGAATGAGGTCCATCACATGAACGATATGACTGGCAGCCGCTCCGCCGCCTGACTGTTCCTCTTCGCTGAACCACCCGCCGGGCATTTGCCCATGGTTCGTTCCATTGATCGCAACGACTTCTCCGATGGCTCCGGACTGCACAATTTCCCTCACGTTTTGAACAGCCGGGACAAATCGCATCGGGAAAGCCATTTGCAAAGTGACTCCTTCTTTATCGCAGGCTCGGATCATTTCGGCTGCATCTTCAATCTTCGTCGCAATCGGCTTTTCACATAAAATAGGCTTCTTTGCTCTGGCTGCGGCGATAACGTGTTCTTGATGCTTTGCATTTTCAGAACAGACAACAACGGCATCCATGTCGGCGCTCAAAAATAGCTCGAGATTCGGAATGAATTCCGTGTTGAACTTGTCCGCCGCCTTCATTCCGCGGGTTGTGTCATCATCCCAGATAGCCGAAAGCTGTACATCATCCCGCCTGCTTAATAGCCCGGCGTAGCCGTATGCATGCATATGGGCAAAACTAATGATGCCAATCTTCATTGTGTCACCCCCTTGTCGAGCAATTGAACAGGCTCGCCTGTTCGCGCAGATTGGGTCACCGCCTCTGCGATTTCAATTGCTTTTAACGCATCATTTGCCGTAATGACCGGTTCGCATTTCCCCTGTAAGCAATCGATAAAATGCTCAAGCATCCGCTCGTACGGATCCTTTTTTATTACGTTTTTCGGAACAGCCGCTCCAGTTGAAGGCTCTGTCGCTTGCTTTCGGATATGCAGGCGGACTGGAAAGCTTTCCGTACTGTTGTAGGTGATCATTCCAAGGCTTCCGGCAAGCTCGAAGGAAGCTTCAAACGCCGGTTCCGCCCAGGAGCTCTCAACATGGGCGATCGTGCCGTCTTCCATGACCAATATAGCCAGTCCAAATTCAAGGGCACCGCCTTCTTCTCCTGAACGTTTTACATGCCTTGCCATCACTCTTTCAACTTCTCCAAACGTCCAGCGTAGCCAGTCAAAATCATGAATGCCAAGGTCTAAAAAAACGCCTCCGCTCAAGGTTTCATCCCCGTACCAGATCCCTCTCTCACCTGGATGAGGGCCTCCTCTGTTCAACCGGACGACGCCCGGCGTCCCGATCGCCCCGTTTTGCACTTGCTTGCGAGCATCGGCATATTCCGGAAAAAAGCGGAGCGTATGCCCGACGAAAAGCTTAACCCCTTGCAAGCCGCATTCATCGATTATTTTCTTCGCCTCATCCTTAGAAAGCCCCAACGGCTTTTCACAAATGACATGCTTTTTCGCTTTTGCTGCCTCGATGGCGAATTTTTCGTGGGCATGGGTTGGCGTGCAAATATCGATGACATCAACTTCGGTCTCGTGTAACAGCTCTTCTAGACTCGTAAAAGGAAGGATATCATATGTTTCAGCGATTTCCTTTAATCGGCTTTTGTTACGGCCCACGATACCTACAACTTTCGCATTTTCTATGCGGGAGAAGGCTTCAAGATGCCTCCCGCCCATTTTTCCCGTACCACCAACAACCGCGATTTTAATCATGAACACACCTCACCTTTTTTCGTCATACGATGATCCTTGCAAAACAGACTGGCAAAATGATGAGAGGGAAACCGCCTGTCCTGATTTTTGCGATTCGTTCGCAGCTAGCGTGACGGCCAATGTCTTTACTCCGTCTTCATAGCTCGCTAACACAAGGTCTTGATTCTTCGTTTGGACGGCTTCAATGAACGCCCGGTCTTGTGCGGCGTAAAAATCGATGCCTGACTTGTACGTCGTTGTCTTTCCTCTTTCTTCAATTATTACGTTCACCCCGTCAATGACGACACGGAAATCGCGGCCTAACAATTCAACGCCCATCCGGTGGTCGTACTGGATGACCGTGCTGTCTAAGTGCCCGACCCCGCCGGATTCGAACGTAAAGTTGACGGAAGTGACATCCGGAATATCGATGTTTTCAATATCATTAAGAAGCACTAACGACATATTCGCATACACTTTATCGATTTCGCCGACTAAATAACGAATCATGTCAATCGTATGGGTGGATTGCTCGACTAGCTGTCCGCCTGATTTTTTCATTTCGCGGTACCATGGGGTCGGCACCCAGCTTGTTAAATAATGCCCGCGAACCATCGCTACCGTCTTATCTTTCAAATATTCCTTCGCTTTTTGCACAGTGTCCAAATAACGCAGGCAATAGCCTGAAGCATTGACGATTCCCGCTTTGCGAATCGCTTCCGCTTTCCGATTGACCGTATCCAAATCTAATCCGAGCGGTTTTTCAACGAGCAAATGGATTCCTTTTTTCGCCGCTTTTTCTTCGATTTCGCCATGCGCAAATGGAGGGACGCAAATAAATAAGGCATCCAGCATTTCTTTTTCCAACATGAGATCGATGTCGGTATAGGCTCTCGCCCCGTATTCAGCTCCCTTTTTTTCTGCATTTTCCTTAACGATGTCACATACGGCGACGATTTCCGCTTGAGGATCTTGTTGGACATTTCTTAAATGAGCCCCTGCAATCCCGCCGACTCCGACAAAACCAACTTTTACTTTTTCCATTTAAAACAACTCCTTTTTAAATTTTCAAACAATTGTAAACCTATAGGTGAAGCTAACAAGAAAAATGATAATGCCGAAAATTCAGACTTCAATTAATAAAACCTATCCAAAGACCATTTCCCCTGCTGCAAAGACAAAAGACTGTCATTGTATTCCCTCTATTACTTTCTCCAATGAAAAAATGAACTTCATGTCATCTATCTATTCGGAACTTAGCCTTCGATTCCTTCTTTAGTTATTAAATGGATGAATCGGATGCAAGCTGCTTTTTTTTCTATAGCTGGCATAACCATTCCTCCATTCCACCCGTGCAGAACAATAAAAATTTTTAGATCATTTATCGAGGGAAATGCTACTGTTTAAGAAATCTAGTCCCTCTCTCTTCTAGAATTTTAAGGAACACCTCGATAAATCGGGGGAAAATTAAAAAAATATTACGAATCGTTGCCATTCGCTTTATTTTTATCAATCATTTCAGCGCGGATATCTTTCAATTCGATGCGTTTATCAATCTGTTTGCAGCACTTTTCAATTCGTTTTATTCTTATCAATTATGTCGATGTGGATCTCATTAAAATTATCTAGCTCCATATTGGAGAAGTTGGAGCTCACTTCTTCAAAATTTTTTCCTTGAAAAATAAGATATGTCTTAGCTAAATGGGCACTAGCCTGATGCTTCCCTTACCGTAAAAAACCATAGCCCCTATTAAAAAAGGGACTATGGTTTTTTAACATACCTGTGGAATCATTTATTCCTGGCTGAAATCAGCGTCCTGTAATGGGACCATTTTAGATTTCATGACTGCTTTATAGCCTAAATATCCTGCGAGGAATAATGGAAGCCCGATATAAGAAACTAAAATTCCATACCAGTCGATTTTCGGGCCAATGAAAGCACTGTAATTGGTTCCTAACATCGCAATCAAACACATAACAGTCGCCAGAACCGGACCAAGCGGATACCACTTTGCTACATACGGCAGGGCTTTCATATCTTTTCCCTGTATCTTATAGGCTTTTCTGAATCATAAATGCGTAATCGAAATGCTTAACCATGAAATATAGCCCGCTAAACCTGCTGCATTCAACAGCCAATTATAAACGGTTCCTTCACCAAAGTGAGAAGTAAGGAAGCAAAGCATGCCAATTAAAGTAGTTGCCAGAATAGCATTATAAGGAACCCCGCCTTTATTGACTTTTTTCAAGAAGGCCGGTGCCTTTCTTTCCTCAGCCAGCGTCCAGAGGACACGGGAGCCAACATATAATGCGGAGTTTCCTGCAGATAAAACAGATGTTAAAATAACGGCATTCATTGCAGCTGCAGCAAAGGCTAAACCAGCATGTTTAAATACTAGCGTGAATGGGCTAACCGCAATATTGGTGATGTCTGAGCTTAATAAATTCGGATCTTTATAGCTAATTAAACAACCGATGACAAAAATCGCCAATACATAAAACAAAAGGATCCGCCAAAAGATTTGCCGAATGGCTCTTGGCATGTCTTTTTCAGGGTTTTCACTTTCACCAGCAGCAACCCCGACCATTTCCGTTCCTTGAAAAGCAAAACCTACCACCATAAAAACACTAAAGATAGAGAGAATTCCGCCTTTAAATGGGGCTTCACCTTTCGTCAAATTGGAAAATCCACCCGTATGGCCGCTCATAATTCCGAAAATCATTAATAAACCAATAACGATGAAAATGATTATGGTGGCCACTTTAATAATCGAGAACCAGAATTCTGATTCACCATACCCTTTAACCGATAATATATTCAACAAGAAAATAACGACAAGAAAGCTGGCACTCCAAATAATTCCCGGTACATGAGGGAACCAGTATTTCATAATCAGCGAGGAGGCCGATAATTCAAGGGCAAGAATAATCGCATTGTTATACCAATAGTTCCAGCCGACAGCAAATCCTAGCGCCGGGTCGACAAACCGGGAGGAATACGTGCTAAATGAACCGGAAATCGGGATAAAGGCCGCCATTTCAGCAAGGCTCGCCATCAAGAAATAAACCATGATCCCTGCAATAAGATAAGCCGCGATAGCTCCACCGGGACCGGCGTCGTGAATGGTGGCACCGCTGGCTAAAAAAAGCCCTGTTCCGATGGTTCCGCCAATGGCAATCATCGTTAAATGCCTTGTTTTTAATTTTCTTTCCAAGTGTTCTTGCTGTGGTACTTGTCCATTTGGTTGATACATACGTTCTTGATTTTCCATTTAACACCTCATTCGCTATTTCTCCGATGAAACTTAATAAAAAAATAATATTCATTATTGCCCTAACTTCACTTCAAATACAGACCATATTGCACTACATAGTATAGCAATAATGGCTAAAATCATCGAAAAATGTCGTTTTATTTTCTTTAGTCCTCCTTTCAAACCGACTTTATTTTCAGTCAATTTGCAACTTTCGTGCCAATTTTGCAAACGCTATAAATCAGGATAAGAGAAAGCAACACTGCAAAAAATGTTAGCAGTAATGTAAATTTTTTTGCACCTTTTATGCAAAAAAATTTAACATAACAAAGCACCCCGATCAATCCCGGGAGTGCTTTGGTAAATTATTTTTTCTCTCCATATCGCTTATAGGTTTTATTCGTGATTGCAAACTGGTCAGTGGAAAGACCTGTACTGATCCATTATAAATAGAGACGTTCCCCCGCAAATTCCCCAACACATCCGAGATCATTTTCTTAAAAACCGGCTCATCGATGAAGAACATCACCTTACCATAGTTTACGGAATCATTGGGAGGGATCGGATAGATAACCTTGTTACTGGATAGTCAACTGTATTTATCTTTAAATAACTGCTCATTTGTCCAATGGTCGAACCTGTGCGCATTTACGGTAAGCGTATTTTAGAAATAAAACTCCGAAGTGTTGTCTGGTATTACTTTGTAACGCATTTATTTTTTTATTGACCGGACGTTCATTCAATAATAAGATAATATTAACTTTAATGGAATGGAGGGCTTGCAATGGATTTGTATTATGAGGTTAATGGAAATGGGCATCCCGTCGTTCTTCTTCATAGTGGGGGAACTGATTTACGTGATTGGGCATTTGTAGCACCTCTTCTTGCCAGGGACTATAAAGTCGTTGCTTTTGATGGGCGCGGTACCGGGAAATCCCCGGCGCCTTTAAAGAATGCGAACTATGTTGAAGATTTACTATCGCTGCTTGACCATCTAGAACTTGAGAAGGCCACACTCATTGGACACTCTATCGGCGGTCAGATTGCCACCGAATTTGCCCTGAATTCCCCTGAAAGAGTGTCGAACCTTGTTTTGATTGCTCCTTCTTTGTCAGGGTTTAACTATTCACAAGAGTTTAATGCGTTTATCGGCAAAATTAACGAGGCAGCCCCGGATATAGAAAAGATGCTTGAGCGTTCACTTAGCGGTTCATTGTATGGTGTCGTAATGGCCGGGCCCCATCGGAATCTGATGATCGAGATGCAACGGCATTATTTCAAGCGGATCATGGAATGGCCAGCTTTCGAAATGGTTTGGCCAAAGCCGCCAGCTATTGAAAGATTAGAGGAATTAACGACCAAAACACTATTTATTATTGGAAAGCAAGACTTTCCGGATAACCTTCGTGTTACAGATTGTTTTCGAAAAGCCCCACACATTCGTTTCGTTGAAATTTCTGATGCCGACCATATGCTAACACTTACCCATCCTGAGGATCTATATCACTATATTACCGACTTTATGGAGGAATGAATGCAGCATGCCAAGAACCGAGAAAGAGAATGAAAGGATTCGCCAGTTAGCCAAAGAGAATATTCTTAGCGCTGCGATGAGGCAATTCATAAAACAAGGATACCATGCGACTTCGATTAGCGATATAGCAAAAGCAGCCGGCATATCGAAAGGTCTGCTGTACAATTATTTTAAAGGCAAAGAGGAACTTCTTGCTACAATGGTGAAAGATAGAATCGGAGAATTAATTAAGGTCATGGAAGGCGCAGCCGCTTTGGAGACGCCTGCTGAACAGCTTAAATATATAGTAGAGGGCGCGATCGATAACGTTGCTCAAAAGCCGGAAGTATTCCGGTTCTATCTGCACTTGCAAACCCAGCCAGAAGCGGATCGAGAGCTAATGAAATACAGTCATATGCTGATTGAAGAAAGCGCCAGACAGTTCGAGTTACAGTGCCGGATGTTCGAAAAACTCGGTGTAAAAGAGCCCCGGAAACGGTCGCTATACTTTTCATCCACACTTCAAGGGATCTTGTTAATGATATCTACCTATCCTCAGCAGTTTCCCATTGAAGAAATAAAAACAGAGATGATTAATGAATTTTGCTTCCCTTCTAAATAGAAAAGACAATTTTAAAAAAACTTTACTGGATTGATTGTATGTATCGACACCAAACAAGTAAAAGGAAGGAAGTCTAACTACCTTTTATTTGTTGATTTGATTGATTTAGATGAGCCAACTCCACTCCATTCAAATTTTGAAATTTGGTTCGAACGATTTATATTAGCTCAAGGAGCCGTTTTTTGGGAATGGCCGATCTATTCGGCTAAAAACTATTATAAAGGCAAACAAAACTACTAAAGTTCAGATGGTATGATCTTGTTCTTGAATAGATTAATCCACCTAAAAATGATCCAATAAAAGAAGAAGAGCGGTCTGCTCTTCTTCTTTTTAAATTAATTTTTTGGATACATGCCAATCTTTGGGTTCAGACGAATAAACATCGTAATCGGCTAGAAATCTTAATCTATTCCGGAAGAGACGCCGACTTTTTTGCTTCAATCAAGTTCAATTTTACAATCGAAAAATATTTTTTGAAACCTTCAACGGGGTGTAGCGTATATGTTGGTATAGGACAATATCGTTATAAAAGAAAGGGAGAAGCTATGTTTAAACGAATTGGCTATTTTCTGCTTGTTAACGTGCTTGTTGTTGTGACGATTGGAATTGTGACAAGCTTGCTCGGGATTCGAAACTATATTTCGGCAACCGGAATTAATTACAGCACACTGCTTATCTTTAGTGCGGTTGTCGGTTTTTCCGGCTCGCTCATTTCGCTCGGGCTTTCCCGTTTTATCGCGAAGCGGGTGATGGGCGTCCAGGTCATTGATCCGAACGGCTCGCACCATCCTTATGAAAAAGCTCTGCTTGAAACAGTGTACCGCCTATCGCGCAATGCGGGCTTAAAAGTCATGCCTGAAGTCGGCATTTATCATTCAGGGGAAGTTAACGCATTTGCGACCGGACCAACGAAAAAGCGTTCGCTCGTTGCGGTATCTAGCGGTTTATTGGAGCATATGGATGATGACGCGGTCGAAGGCGTGCTCGCCCATGAGGTGGCGCACATCGCAAATGGCGACATGGTAACGATGACTCTTCTTCAAGGCGTCATCAACACGTTCGTCGTCTTCCTTTCGCGGATCTGTGCGTATATCGCTTCCCGGTTTGTTAAAGAAGAGCTCGCGCCCGTCGTCCATTTCATTGCCGTTATTGTGTTTGACATATTATTCTCGATTTTAGGAAGCATTGCCGTCATGGCATTCTCCCGTTACCGCGAGTACCGGGCCGATAGCGGCGGCGCGCATTTGGCCGGCAAGGAAAAAATGATTCACGCCTTGAGATCCTTGCAGCATACCACAAAGCTAATCGATACGGAACAAGCATCTGTTGCGGCGCTGAAAATCAGTGGCAAACGAGGCGGCGTCCTCCGCTTGTTCGCAAGCCACCCGGACTTAGAGGACCGCATCGAACGTTTACAAGCTGGAAGATAATAAAAAAGAGACCCGAATGTTTTGCTTTTGCGAAACTTCGGGTCTTTCTTCTTGTGCAAGCTTTTATAAAAATATAACTTTAAAAAATGCTTAAGTCCCATTCCTGGGCGATGTGTTTCAAGAGCATGACTCCCGCTGTGCTATTGCCATGTTGGTCGATGGCAGGACCGTAAATGCCGATGCCGCACCCATCTTGAAAGGGGGCTTCGCGCCGGGACCGTGGAGGCACAAGCGCCATGATTCCGCCGGATACGCCGCTTTTTGCGGGCATTCCCACAAAGGCGGCGAACTTGCCTGAAGCATCGTACATTCCACATGTCAGCATAAGGCTTTTCGTCAGCCTGGCGATGTTCACTGGGAAGATTTGTTCATTCCGAATGGGATGGTAGCCATCATGGGCAAGAATCAGCCCGATCAAGGCGATGTCTTCCACTGTTACTTCTATTGAACATTGCTTCAAGTAAACTTCTAACGTTTCTTCGACTTCTGATTCCAGAAAGCCTATTCCTTTTAAATAGTGGGCAAGCGCTCGATTTCGATGGGCCGTTTTCCATTCCGACTGAAACACACTCTCATTCAACGCCGGCCGCTTCCCTATCATTCTTTCAATTAATGTGTAGATGGATTCCAGCTTTTGTTGCGGCGTTCGGCCGGAAAGCATGGAAGCCACTGTAATGGCCCCGGCATTGATCATCGGATTAAATGGTTTTCCCGGTTTATGTGTTTCGAGGCGAATGATCGAGTTAAAAGGATCCCCTGTAGGCTCCACATCGACCTTCTCCAATACATACGAAACGCCTCGATCCAGGCAAACAGCAATAAAGCTAATGACCTTCGAAATGCTTTGCAAGGTGAAGGAAACCCGCCAATCTCCTGACTTGAGCTCGGTTCCATCCGGGCCGATGATGCAAATGCCAAGCTGCATAGGATCTTGACTCGCTAAGGCTGGTATATAGCTTGCACATTGTCCATGACTGGCAAAGGAACGAAAATGCGCCACCCATTCATCCAGACAATCGATGCCCTTTTGTTCAATCCGCTCTTCAAAAGGTACTTTCAACATCATAACGGTCGATCTGCCCCCCTTTTTATTCTAAAAATTCAATCGTATCAGTTGGAAAAACATTCTTGCAGAGAACGCTTCCAAACCTGCTATTTCTATAGATATAATGAATTTATAGCTAAACCTACAAATTCATACAAAAAACTACAAAGGGTGCAAAACTTATTTAATACATCGAACGTTGCGTTGTTTTCTAAATGTAAAGCACATATTGTGGGAAAGCCCATGTAATTGTATACTGATTTTTAACCCTGTTAGGAAGTGGAATTGTTGAACATCAGTCTTCTTTTTAGAAAACTCGTCGAGTGGCGGGCTTTAAAAAGGCGCGGACAGAGGATCAGTAACCCTCATGTCTCAAATAAACCGTTATACTTTCCTGATGGCATAAAAAAAGATGGTTTCATTCTTCTTTTGATGCTTATCATCGTGCCTCTATCGGGTGAATTGAATTTTTATCCGATCAATCAATCGTTCCGCATCAGTTTTGGGGCGCCTGTCTTTTTTTTCTTTTTATTATTGTTTAGAAAAATGCCTTCTGTTTTGCCAGGGATCTTGACGGCCCTGCTTGTGGTCGCCTTTCGAATCGCCAAAGACATGGCCATGCAGGATCACTTTCATTGGGGAACATCCCTTGAAGTTCATTATTCTAGTTTTTTCTTTTATTCTTCGTATTCGGTTTTATTTTACTTGGCCAAAGTGAACCGCTTTAGCAACCGGATTTTAATCGTATGGATCATGGGCATCACCATTGAAGTAGCGGCAGATTTAGTAGAGTCATTGAGCCAGTATGCTGTATTGAAAACGGTAATTACATTAGCCGCATTGAAAGAAATGGCGGTTATCGCGATTTCCCACAGCTTTATTGTCCTGAGCTTTTTTACGATGATGAAATTGTATGAAACGCAATCGAGGGAAAAGCAAATCCGAAAGCAAAATGAACATATGCTGATGCTTATTTCCAATTTATACGAGGAATCCGTCCATTTGAAAAAAACGCTGCAAAACGCTGAGAACATCACGAAAAAATCATACGATCTATACAAAAGTCTGACCAGTTTAAAAAATGGGCAAAATGCTTCCCAGCTTGAAACCTTCAGAAGAAAGGCGCTGCAAATCGCAGGGGAAGTCCATGAGATTAAAAAAGATAACCAGCGCATTTTTGCGGGGCTTTCAAAGCTCATTTCGGATGAAAGCTTTACTGATTATATGGATGTGGATGACCTCATTCAGATCATTGTTCGTTCCAACGAAAAATATGCCCGTTTATTGGGGAAAAACATTCAATTTGGGCATTCCATCGAGGGCATTCATCCCCATTATCATATTTTTACCACTCTATCGATCGTCAACAATATTGTCGCGAATGCTGTGGAAGCCATTCATAATGAAGGGACGATTTCCATTTTCGTGTCAAGAGACCGTGATTTTGCTATATTTCGGATTGAAGATGACGGCCCCGGAATTGCCCGAAAGCATCAAGATGTCATTTTCAAGCCCGGATTCACCACAAAATACGACGTGGATGGGAATTCATCAACGGGCATTGGGCTAACCTATGTGAAAGAAATGGTTGAGCAGCTTGGAGGCGACATTGCCCTGCAAGATGGCCCAGACGGAAAAGGAACGATTTTCGTCATTCGATTGCACGTTGATCATTTATTGGACAAAGGGTGATTCGATGCTTTTTTTTATTACAGATGATGATGTCGCCGTTCGCTCGATGCTCGCTGAGATCATTGAAGACGAGGATCTCGGGGAAGTGGTCGGGGAAGCTGATGACGGCTCATTGGTAAATGGGCAAATACTGAACTTGAAAAAAGTAGACATTTTATTAATTGACTTGTTAATGCCGAATCGGGACGGCATTGAAACGATTCGCTCGCTCACACCGGATTTCAATGGGAAAATCATCATGATTTCCCAGGTTGAGTCAAAAGAGCTGATAAGTGAAGCCTATTCTCTTGGCACTGAATACTACATTACAAAGCCAATCAACAAAATCGAAGTATGCACCGTCATCCGGAAAGTGATCGAACGGATTCGGCTGGAACGGTCGCTACATGACATTCACAAATCCTTAAACTCGGTCCTGAAATTGGAACGTCCGGACAATCGGATAAAGCCTTCGTCTACCGACAAACAGATACGACCTTCCGTTCATTTTCTATTGTCAGAATTAGGAATGGCCGGGGAAAGCGGGAGCAAAGATTTGCTCGATATGGTCGATTATTTATATCAATACGAACAAGAAGAGCGGTTCCAAAAGGGCTTCCCTTCACTTAAAGAGATTTTTGTGCATTTAGCTGAAAAACGGCTCGGCACCACTGCTACGGAAACAGAAATAAGAAAGGAGATCAAAGCTTCCGAACAGCGTGTCCGCCGGGCGATCTATCAGTCTTTGAATTATATGGCATCATTAGGTCTTGAGGATTTTTCTAATTGGAAATTTGAGAATTACGCCCCAACCTTTTTTGACTTCGCTACGGTCCGGGCAAAAATGAATGAGTTAAAGAATGGTTCGCCTTCGTCCGCTTCCCTCACCCGCATCAATACAAAAAAATTCATTCAAGTTCTTTATTATGAAGCAAAGCGGGTGCGATTGGAAATGAAATAAACCACATTATGATAGAATGCCCTGAGGTATTGCCGGCAATGACAAAACCTCGGGGTCTTTTTGTGGGGAATGCCAGTCGGCGTATAATCATTCAACAACTCTCCAAAATCAATTTTTTCTGCCATCTTTGAATCACCTCTGCTACAATGTTATTGGTTTGCTGAAAAAAGACTAAAAATCAGGATCAATGAAATTTGTGATTTTATCAGCGGATATGGTGTGTTACATTTGTATGGGATTAAAAATAGCGACTTCTCTCTATAGCAGAAATGGTGTTAGTACAAGCTTCTATCTTCGAATGAGGCGGTGTCTTATTACAAAAATCGTTATTTTATTGAACTTGATGAACCTGTTTAAGAATATCGCAAGCAATAGCTGAACATACTAAAAGCTTATCCCTTGCAGTTATTGGAGGATTGATGATGTCAAAAAAAGTTTCTTCTTCTTTTATCCTAATTTTAGGATTAATGTTATTTGCATTGTTTTTCGGAGCGGGAAATTTAATTTTTCCCCCTATGCTTGGCCAAATGGCTGGAAAGAATGTATGGATAGCCAATGCGGGTTTCTTAGTTACCGGAGTCGGTCTTCCATTGTTAGCAATTACTGCATTTGTTTTCTCAGGTAAAAATAATTTGCAATCTTTAGCCAGTCGGGTGCATCCGTTGTTTGGCATCGTATTTACGACTGTTCTCTATCTGGCAATCGGCCCTTGTTTCGCTATTCCCAGATCCGGAAATGTATCGTTTGAAATCGGAGTTAAACCTTTTTTATCCAATCATGCAAGCCCTGTTGCATTAATCTTATTTACCATCTTATTTTTCACGGTTGCTTGCTTGTTGTCACTTAATCCTACAAAAATTATCGATGTAGTTGGAAAATTTCTAACTCCTATTAAATTGTCATTTATCGGATTGCTCGTCGTTGTAGCTCTCGTTCATCCAATCGGAAAATTTCAAGCGCCTTCTGAAGATTATACATCACATGCATTTTTTAAAGGCTTTCAAGAAGGATATTTAACGCTTGATGCACTTGTCGCTTTTGTTTTTGGAATCATTATTGTAAATGCAATTAAAGAAAAAGGCGTTTCGAATAAAAAACAGCTGTTGATTATTTGTGCCAAAGCAATGGCTATTGCTGCTGCACTCCTGGCTCTTATCTACACGTCCCTTTCCTATATGGGCGCTTCTAGCGTTGAAAAGCTGGGTCTTTTAGAAAACGGTGCTGAGGTTTTAGCCAGGGTTTCATCCTACTACTTCGGATCTTACGGCTCTATTTTATTGGGCTTAATGATTACGGTAGCATGTTTGACAACGAGTGTAGGGCTTATCACTGCTTGCTCTTCATTTTTTCATGGATTGTTTCCAAACGTCTCTTATAAAAAAATTGCTATCATTTTATCTATGTTTAGCACACTTGTAGCAAATATAGGGTTAACACAGCTAATTAAGGTTTCAATGCCTGTATTAATGACTTTGTATCCTATTGCTATTTCTTTATTATTTTTGACGTTTTTACATTCCGTATTTAAAGGGAAGGCGGAAGTGTATCAAGGCAGTTTGACATTGACATTTATTGTTAGCCTATTTGATGGCTTGAATGCAGCTGGAATAAAAATTGAAGTCATTCATCATTTTTTCACTCAGTTTCTTCCCCTGTATAACGTAGGGTTAGGGTGGTTGCTTCCTTCGATTTTAGGAGGAGTTGCCGGCTATTTATTTAGTATATTGCGAAAAAAAATAATCGTAGTGCTTGCAAAGCTCAATGAAATAAAATGAGTGATCATCGATTTAGAAAAAATAGTCGAAATTTTATAACTGTGTTGGATGGCCTGGCTCCTGTCTCAGGTCATTACGAGTAAAAATAATTAAATTTAAACATGCCTCCCACGGGGCATGTTTTTCTTTTTAATGTTCAACTTGTGCAGATTTTTAAAAATATTGTACCATTTTTTATTCTATGATACGATGAAAGCATAATTCACATATAGATATTAAATTCACATATGTGATTTTCAACCATTGAAATTGGAGGATCTAAAAGTGGATGTGATTACACTTGGAGAAACAATGGTCGCCTTTACACCTGCCACCAACGGCCTATTGAGATATGCCCGCAACTTTTCCGCAAAATACGCGGGAGCCGAATCGAATGTTGCGATCGCTCTTTCCCGTTTAGGACATCACGTTGGCTGGATCAGCAAAATTGGCGACGATGAATTCGGCAAAGGCCTGCTGTCATTTATTCGCGGCGAGGGCGTTGATGTAAGTCAGGTGGTAAAGGACCCGGAAAATCCAACCGGCCTTTATTTTAAGGAGCTCTTACATCCTGATGATGTGCGGGTTCACTACTTTCGAAAATATTCTGCGGCAAGCACGCTCACACCAGAAGATTTAAATGAGGACTATTTTGCAAAAGCGGCCTATTTGCATTTAACAGGGATTACACCTGCCTTGAGCGAGTCCTGTTATCAAACGGTACATAAGTCGATTGAATTGGCAAAAAAGCACGGGGTCAAAATCATTTTCGACCCGAACTTGCGGAAAAAACTGTGGAGCGAAGAGAAAGCGCGCAAAGTGTTAGTAGAAATCGCTTCAATAGCCGATATCGTGCTGCCTGGCATTAGCGAAGGACAGTTTCTTTTCGGAAAAAAAGAGACAAAAGAGATTGCTGATGCTTTTCTTAAAATAGGCGCGTCCATTGTGGTAATAAAGCTAGGCGAAAAAGGCGCCTATTTTGCAGCCTCCGAAGAAAGCGGATTCATCCCCGGATTCCCTGTCAAACAAGTCATCGACCCTGTCGGCGCTGGCGATGGATTTGCGGGAGGCTTTATCTCCGGCCTTCTCGACGGTTTAAGTCTTTCAGAAGCAGTAAAAAGGGGCTGCGCTATCGGGGCGATGGTCACTTCTGTCCATGGTGATGTCGAAGGGTTGCCTGACCGAAGGCTGTTAGAACAGTTTATAAATAAACGGGATGAAGATGACGTGCAAAGATAAACTTGAAAGGAGCCAGATAAAATGAAAGCGCTCGCGCACATTTTAGAACATAAAATTATCGCGATTATTCGAGGGGCCAATCCAGAGGATGTACTAGCCATTAGCCGCGCTTTAAAAGACGGCGGGGTTTCGATTTTAGAAATTACATTGAATTCACCAAAAGCATTGTCAACGATCGAAAAAGTTGCAGATGAATTTGGTGATGAAGTGTTAGTTGGTGCCGGGACCGTCCTTGATGCCGAATCAGCCCGGGCAGCGCTATTATCCGGAGCGAAATTTATCCTATCGCCTACAGTGAACAGGCAAACGATCGAAATGACAAAACGCTATGGCGCCGTCAGCATTCCTGGCGCATTGACGCCGACGGAAATTTTAACGGCCTACGAACATGGCGCGGACATCATTAAAGTGTTTCCCGCAAATGCGGTTGGCGTTTCCTATATTAAAGATATTCACGGACCGCTTCCCCATATCCCGCTCATGCCGACCGGCGGTGTCGATTTAACGAATATCGGCGGCTATTTCAGAGCGGGCGCAGTAGCCGCAGGGCTCGGAAGCTCTTTAGTCAACGCCAAACATCAAGTGACGGAATCATATTTAAACGATTTGACGGAGAAAGCGGCAGCTTTTGTTGCCGAAGTGAACAAGTCGCTATCTTAATTTTAAAAGTACGAGGAGGAACCATAATGAAAATTACTCATTTCGAACTGTATCAAGTCCCCCCGCGATGGCTTTTTTTAAAAATCGAAACAGACGAAGGAATTAGTGGATGGGGAGAACCCGTTATTGAAGGAAGGGCGGACACTGTCAGGACATGTGTGGAAGAGTTGATGGATTATCTAATCGGAAAGGATCCACTCCGCATTGAAGATCATTGGAACATGCTTTACCGCTCAGGCTTCTATCGCGGCGGCCCGATTTTGATGAGCGCCATTAGCGGAATTGACCAGGCGTTATGGGATATTAAAGGAAAATATTTCAACGCCCCCGTTTATCAGCTGCTTGGCGGCGCCTGCCGCGATTCGATCCGCGTCTATTCATGGATTGGAGGCGATCGTCCCCATGACGTAGGCAAAGCGGCAAAAGAGGTCGTGGAACTTGGATTCACAGCCGTGAAAATGAACGGCACGGAAGAACTGCAATACATTGATTCCCATGAAAAAATCGACCAGGCTGTTGAACGGGTAGCCGCGGTTCGCGAAGCTGTCGGAAAATATGTCGGAATCGGGATTGATTTTCATGGCCGCGTCCATAAACCGATGGCAAAAGTCCTCGCCAAAGAGCTGGAGCCATACCGTCCGATGTTCATTGAGGAGCCGGTGCTCTCTGAAAATAACGAGGCATTGAAAGAAATCGCCCAACATACAACGATTCCGATTGCAACAGGTGAAAGAATGTTTTCACGCTGGGATTTTAAACACGTGCTGTCAGATGGCCATGTTGATATTATCCAGCCGGATCTTTCCCATGCCGGGGGCATCACGGAATGCAAAAAAATCGCCTCGATGGCGGAAGCGTATGATGTCGCCTTGGCGCCTCATTGCCCGCTCGGCCCGATCGCTCTTGCCGCCTGCCTGCACGTTGATGCCACCAGCCATAACGCTTTTATTCAAGAACAGAGCCTTGGCATTCACTACAATGAGGGCAGTGATTTGCTTGATTATTTAGCCGATCCTTCTGTTTTTGAATACAAAGACGGCTATGTGCAAATCCCGCAAAAGGCGGGGCTCGGAATTGAAATCAACGAAGATCATGTAAAGAGAATGGCAGAAGTCGGCCATCGCTGGCGCAATCCCGTTTGGCGGCATAACGACGGAAGCATCGCTGAATGGTAACAATGCTTTGATTTAACCTTCATAGCCGGGAAGGAAACTTTTCCTTCCCTCTACAAAGAAAGGAGATTACTATGAATCAACCGTTGAGTCAAAATCAACCAACAGGGCAACAAAAACGAAAGCCAACTCGTGTCCGTTATGGCGTATTAGTACTCATTTTTGTAAGCGTTGTAATTAATTATATGGATCGAAGCAATATCTCTGTTGCGGCTTCTGCGATTAGTGATGATTTAAAATTAACTTCCGTTCAGCTCGGGTTGATTTTTTCCGCTTTTGGCTGGGCTTATGCAGCCCTGCAATTGCCTGGCGGATGGCTTATCGACCGACTGGGAACGCGGGTCATGTACGCGGTAAGCCTATTTACATGGTCGCTTGCTACACTTCTTCAAGGAGTGGTTAGAGGATTCGGAGCACTATTCGGTTTACGTCTAGGAGTAGGGATATTTGAAGCGCCGGCTTTTCCTATAAACAACCGGGTCGTTACAAGCTGGTTTCCAGAACGTGAACGAGCTTCGGCAATCGCCATGTATACGTCCGGCCAGTTTGTCGGATTAGCATTTTTAACTCCTCTCCTAACGATGATTCAAGATGCGTTCGGATGGAGAGGCCTGTTTATCATTACCGGGATGATCGGCATGGTCTGGGCCGTCATCTGGTATTTTGTTTATCGCGATCCGTTAAACAGCAAAAAAGCGAATCAAGAAGAGCTCAAGTTGATTAAAGAAGGCGGCGGACTGATTGAAGGCACCGATTCAAAACAGGCCGAAAAGAAACCATTCCGCTGGAGCGATTTCGGCAAGGTATTCAGTTACCGAAAGCTGTGGGGCATTTATTTAGGGCAATTTGCCGTGAACTCTACGTTATGGTTCTTTTTAACATGGTTCCCGACATATTTAGTCCAATATCGGCATCTTGATTTCATCAAGTCCGGATTTCTCGCCTCCCTTCCGTTCCTTGCAGCGTTTTGCGGTGTTTTAATTTCCGGATTTTTTTCAGATTTCTTAGTGAAGAAAGGTGCATCCATGGGGGTTGCGCGTAAAACCCCGATCATTTGCGGCTTGCTTCTTTCTGTAGCCATTATCGGGGCAAATTATGTGAATAGTACGGCACTCATTATTTTGTTTATGACGATCGCTTTCTTCGGAAATGGGCTGGCCTCGATTACGTGGTCGTTGGTTTCCGCCCTTGCTCCCGCCCGGCTCGTTGGCCTTACAGGAGGTGCCTTTAACTTCATTGGAAACCTGGCGTCGATCATTGTTCCTCTCGTGATCGGCTACCTCGCAAAAGGCGGCAACTTTGCCCCGGCTTTAGCATTCATTGCTGTTTTAGCGCTATTAGGGGCACTTTCTTATATCTTTTTAGTCGGAAAAGTAGAAAGAATAGAAGAGTAATCGTTTCATCATCCCGCTATATCGCATTTTACAAAGCTTTGCTATTCGATTACACTTATAATTGAAAAATAACGCACGAATAGGTGATCAAACCATGTCGGTAAAGTCAGCAATAAGGGTAATGGAAATCCTCGAACTTTTAGCCAATCACCCTGAAGGTTTGACGGTGAAAGAAATAAGCGAAGCCCTTTCTTTTCCGCAAAGCAGCACGTTTAATTTAATGCAATCGATGTATGATCAATCGTATGTCAAACAAGATCCATTCAAACGGTATAAATTAGGGCCGAAACTGATTGAAATCGGAATGCGGACGCTGGAATCGATTGACTTGCATTCTGAAAGCCAGCCGTTTTTAATGGAGCTGATGAAAAAAACGGAGGAAACGGTATTTCTTGCGATCCTTTCAGAAACTGAAATCATTTACGTTTCTAAAATCCCGAGCAACCGCTCCATTCAGACCAGCGCTCAAATCGGGCTGCGAAAGCCCCTTTATTCAACCGGCTTAGGAAAAGCATTTTTGGCGTTTATGCCGAAAGAAGAACGGGAGCAAATTCTTGAACAAATTACATTGACGCCTTTTACGGCCAAAACGATCACCAATCGGAAACAACTGGAAGAACAGCTGGATTTTTTTGCAAAAATCGGCTATTCCATTGATGATGAAGAAGGAGAAGAAGGCTTATACTGCATTGCCTGCCCTGTTTTTGACGCCAGCCATAAAGTCGCAGCAGCCATAAGCGTCGCAGGGCCGAAAGAAAGAATGCTAGCCCGCAGAGATTTTATCGTCGAGCAGACGAAACTTACAGCAAATAAAATCTCTTCCAGCATTGGGGCTTACTCCATTGAGAAATGACCGGAATCGGTGAATTGCTGTATTTTGGAAATTTTTCGGTTATTGGCTGATAAACTACTGAAAGTGGCTGATATTCGTCAAAAAGTGGCTGATAAATAGCGAACGAAACACCGCTTTGGCAACTAACTAGAAGAAGAGAGTCCAACAGCATATGTTGGACTCTCTTCTTCGTCTTTCTTTTCAATTGAATTGACTTCGATCACTTCAACCGATTGGAGATCGTGGATTTCCTTCATTTTTCCTGGTAAAAAATATCGATGTCCCAGGGTATTCGGATGATAGATTCAAGCTCCTAATAATTAGATTAATGTTCATAGCTCTATAAATCGGATAATTGTATGTCAATTCAACTCCTTTTTTAAATAAATGTGTTGACTCTTACCTTAGAGGATACTTTAGTATAAAAAGCAATGAAAGGAGGAGAAGTAATGTACACCGTTCATGAAGTTGCAAAACTAGCTCATACCACAGTAAAGACGTTACATCATTATCACAAAATAGGTCTTTTGATTCCAGAACAAACGACAGAAGCCGGCTATCGTTTATACAGCAAAAAAGATTTAGAACGATTACAACAAATTCTATTTTACAAAGAAATGGATTTTTCTCTTAAGGAAATTAAGCAATTATTAGATGGGGAAATTGACAGGGAGAATACATTGATACAACAAAGGAAATTACTGGAGCAAAAAATCAATCGATTTAAAGGACTGATCAATACGATTAATTCCTCCATCAAAAGTGCCAAAGAAGGAAGCGATTTAGATATGGAAACCATGTTTAAAGGGTTTGAGACTGAAGAAGAATGGAAAGAAGCCTTAAAGGACCAAAATGAACATTTGAAAAAAGAATATGATTTTAGCTTGTCAAATCAAACAATCGATGTAGAGTCAATGAACGACTCAGCCATGGAAGCACTGTCATTTAATGAAGATATGATTCGGTTCTTACAAGAAGGGTTCTCCGCAAATGATCCAAAAGTCTTTGAACGTGTAAAAAAACATTTATCAATTTTAGAAAAAAAAGGGCAACCCTCAACACCGCAAGATTTTCTAAATCAGACAGAGTTTTTCATTGTTGACGACTTTCATAGAAATATGTTTGAGCAATGGCAGGTGGGTTACACTTATTTTTTAAATAAGGTAGCAGCTAATTATTTGGCAAATATGAAATAGAACCAATACCAAATAACAAATCAAAAAAACAAACATATGTATTAAACAAACATTTGATTAAGGGGTATGTCCTTAAAATAGTTTGAATTTCAGGACTGGCGAACATTCATTATTTTAAGAACACCTCGTTAGATCTGTGAAATGAGGAAAAACGGTCACGAATCGTTACATGATTTAAAATAATTTCGTTCTCGGACAATAAGTGCTCTTATTTAGACAATAAATCATCCGGTTTAGACAATAACATCTTACGTTTGGACAATAAATGAAAAAAAATTGTCCGACTGAGGCCATTTATTGTCCGATGGAAACGAATTATTGTCGGAAATCCACTGTTTATTGTCCAAATGCCATGAAAATAGCATCACACTACCACACTAGAGAAGTTTGATCCTGTTTTTTGCTTCTAATTTTTTTTACAGGCGAAAATGGATTCTTGAAAATAAAAACTTTCTTAGCTGAAAGGGCATTATCCCCTGCTCTAAACCGATTCGCCGCTGAAACATGGCTAATAATTAGCTTACCAATTATAACGGTTTAAATTAAAATAATTTAGCAATCACTGGTATGGGAAACGAAATCCTTGTTGCCATTTGCAATTAACCCCCTTCCTTTTATCCTGCCGTTATAAATTCAACCGAGGTATTCGCGAATAAACCGCTTCCTAAATAAGTTCCATTGAAATCAAACTGCCAATCGTACGTGCCAGCCTCGACATGAACGATTCCGGGCATGATGTCTATTGCAAGTTCAGATATGAGGGTAAAATCAAGCCCCTTATCTACAAAATCATCCGCTATATATTTCGTGATTTTCATTAAATCTTCATCAATAAGAAGAAGGTCCTTTTCTTCAAAAGCCATGAAAATCCGTTCTACAACATATTCATGAAGAGTCATGCCGCCATCTCCTTCATTTCAATCTTAATTCTAGTATTTACAAAAACTATGAATCTATTCAAAATTTCTC
This sequence comes from Fictibacillus sp. Mic-4, assembly GCF_049843615.1. Classification (NCBI taxonomy): domain Bacteria; kingdom Bacillati; phylum Bacillota; class Bacilli; order Caryophanales; family Fictibacillaceae; genus Fictibacillus; species Fictibacillus sp. Mic-4. The sequence continues at coordinate 126,564 of NZ_JBBHZM010000006.1, forward strand.
AATTAAGCTACAATACAGAAATGTTTTTAATTTTGCGATAAAATAATAAAGGTCTAAAGAGAATACAAAACAATAAAGGAGGAGTAGCATGAAAACAATCGGTTTAATTGGCGGAATGAGCTGGGAGTCAACAGTGGAATATTATCGTATGATCAATGAAGAAGTGAAACATCGATTAGGGGGCTTGCATTCGGCAAAATGTCTTCTCTATAGCGTGGACTTTGAAGAAATTGAACGATGCCAATCAGAAGGAAATTGGCAAAAAGCTGGTTTGATATTAGGAGATGTCGCACAAAGATTAGAAAAAGGCGGTGCTGACTTTATTGTTATATGCACCAATACGATGCATAAGGTTGCTGAAGTCATTCAAGAGAAAATCAGCATCCCGATTTTGCACATCGCCGATGCAACCGTTAAACAAATTAGAAAGAAAAGCATTCGCACAGTCGGGTTGCTTGGCACCAAATATACAATGGAACAAGACTTTTATAAATCCCGGCTTAAAAGTAACGGCATTCAAGTTTTAGTGCCAGGAGAATTCGATCGGGAAATGATCAACCAAGTCATTTATGAGGAATTATGTGTAGGAACAATAAAAGAATCATCAAAGAAGCAATATCAAAAAGTTATCCAACATTTAGTCGATAACGGCGCCGAAGGAATTATTTTAGGATGCACAGAAATCGGATTATTGGTGAAGCCAGAGGATTCAGAAGTGCCGCTGTTTGATACGGCTCTCATCCATGCGGTTGAAGCGGTGAATAAAGCATTGGGCTAATATTTTACACTCAACACTGTCTCAAATGTTGAATGTAAAGCTAACTATAAATGTATAAATATAAAAGGTTAAAGCGGTGATCTTACCAGAGCTTTCGTTCACCCAATTCTAAGTAAACGTCAGTCCCTTCAAAGGTTAAACGGTTTTTTTGCGCTTTATCCGAGATAAAACGAATCATCGTTGCCAGCCCTAACTCGTCACTACGGAACGGTTGGTTGCGAGTGCCGCCAACAAGGCATGTATGATTTGCATGTTCCCAGCCGCCCTGTATATAAAATGGAACTAGAGAAGGCTTGCACGTAAAAATGCTGATATCAGGATGATTTTTTTCAATAAATAATCGTGCCTCTTTTATAAGCCTTAACCCGAACCCCCGATTGCGGTAAGAAGGATCCGTCATCACTTCACTTAGTCCATACGCCTTATACATTTGACCTTTATGTTCAATTAACTTGAATGGAACGGCCACATGGCTAATCACTTTTTCGTTGTCAACAAGCAGGAATGAAGTGGGGTTGGTATCAGGGCTATCGGGCCAATTGAGATCTTCTTCACCCTCAAATGCTTGCGGCCATTCCTGTTTCATTAAAGAAATAATCTGTACTCTCAGATAAGAAGGACACTCTTTCTGAGGGAAGTGAAATAATTTGATCATGAATGTAGCTCCTAATAGAATTTGTCGTTGATATTCATATTATTCAACAAAAAAAGCTGAAAAACCTTTTCGTATATAAAAAAACAGGCCTTCATTTGAAGACCTGTTTAAATAATGACCCGTACGGGATTCGAACCCGTGTTACCGCCGTGAAAGGGCGGTGTCTTAACCGCTTGACCAACGGGCCAGATGAAAATGGCTCCACAGGCAGGACTCGAACCTGCGACCGATCGGTTAACAGCCGATAGCTCTACCACTGAGCTACTGTGGAATGATGGTGGGCCTGAATGGACTTGAACCATCGACCTCACGCTTATCAGGCGTGCGCTCTAACCAGCTGAGCTACAGGCCCATAATTGGAGCACTTTCAAGTACAATAGTGCGTTCTCCTATAGATACCATCCATCATAGTATTGTTCACAATAAATGGAGCGGGTGATGAGAATCGAACTCACGACCAGAGCTTGGAAGGCTCTTGTTTTACCATTAAACTACACCCGCATATCATAAATATGGAGGCGACACCCGGATTCGAACCGGGGGATAAGGGTTTTGCAGACCCGTGCCTTACCACTTGGCTATGCCGCCAGGTGACACTTTCGTTTAGCTCTCCATAATTTTTATGTATGGCTGGGCTAGCTGGATTCGAACCAGCGCATGACGGAGTCAAAGTCCGTTGCCTTACCGCTTGGCTATAGCCCAATGTTCAGGGAGACCAATGCGAAGAAGCAATCCCTTATGAAAATCATGGTGGCTCGAGACGGAATCGAACCGCCGACACGAGGATTTTCAGTCCTCTGCTCTACCGACTGAGCTATCGAGCCAAGATGAATAACTGTCCGTCGGAACCTGTCTCTTCCTCTACAAGAAATTCAAAGAAGAGTATCCGTCAAGACAACTCGTCGCTTAATCACGTTGTAACGCTCGTGACTGAGCTATCGAACCAAAATACATTTAAAGTAGAAAACTTTAAATGTTTGTAAATGGCGGACCCGACCGGGATCGAACCGGCGATCTCCTGCGTGACAGGCAGGCATGTTAACCACTACACCACGGATCCATTATGTAAAAATTTTTTTTGGTTGCGGGGACAGGATTTGAACCTGCGACCTTCGGGTTATGAGCCCGACGAGCTACCAGACTGCTCCACCCCGCGATGATATGAAAACTTTTCAGATGAAGGCTTTCCCTTCTCTTTCAATGGACCCTGTAGGACTCGAACCTACGACCAATCGGTTATGAGCCGACCGCTCTGACCAACTGAGCTAAGGGTCCGCAGCATTTGATGGGGCGGCCGATGGGAATCGAACCCACGTATGCCGGAACCACAATCCGGTGCGTTAACCACTTCGCCACGACCGCCATGAAAATATTGGTAGCGGCGGAGGGAATCGAACCCCCGACCTCACGGGTATGAACCGTACGCTCTAGCCAGCTGAGCTACACCGCCAAATGTTATTTAAA
>NZ_JBBHZM010000007.1:0-116241 GCF_049843615.1 Fictibacillus sp. Mic-4
TTTTTACTTTAATTGTCGTTATGCTGCTTGTATTTCCTGATGTATCGGTTGCTGAAGCTTTTATTAACGTACCGGCTTTTTGAGGTTTTATTGAGATTTTTACGTTCCCTTTTTGATCGGCTTTCGCGGCTCCAATCGTTTTTTTGCCGACCGCTAGCTTAACCGTTGAATACGATTCAGCCTTACCCGTGACACTTTTCGTTTTTGAAGTGATGCTATTGATTTTTGGTGCTGAAGGTGCGGTCCGATCTTTCACTTTGACCGTTGCTGCAGGACTTTGTGTATTTGTTTTATCAACATAGTATATCGTCAGGCTACTATTTGCTTTTTGAATAGGAATGGATAGTTTGAAAGATCCTTTCGCGTCCGCGATCGCAGCTCCTATTCCTTTTGTTCCCGCTTTGACGGTTACGTTTGATCCGGGCAGCGCTTTGCTCCCGATTACATACTTATCGTTATCATCAACGGTGTTGACTGAAGGGGCATTTAATTTTTTTGTAATGTAGCTTGAAGAAATATAGTAGGTCTTTGTGCTATTTCCTGGTTTAACAGGATACCAGACAAATTGATTATGCCGACTGGAAACTTCATCATATGTAAAGTTCCCTGCAATTGTAAGTGTTGTTTGCTTCTTTATGGGCACACTGCTGCTATCTGTCGTCGGTTTTGAACGTAAATTTGCACTTTGCGTTGTTACAACAGCTTCTCCTTTCATAAATGAATACCTTGAAGCATTGAGCGGCTTTGTAATGGTGTACAACGTTTTCAGAAATTTAATGTTTTCGTTTGATTGCGGATCGTATTGAAAGTCTTTTGCAAGAAACGGGATAGGCGTCAATTTCATACTATCTAAAAAGCTGAATTCTTCAATATGATGGAATACTTTTTCCTGATACGCGTTCATGTTCTTTTTGCCTGTCGCTTGAACAATTGGACTGTTTTTTGGTTTCGTTCCATTATACGCCATCACTGGAAAGTACCAATTTTCGATTATATTGGACGTCATGCCTTTAATTTTCGGAAGATCGTTCCGTTTGTACATATTGGCTACTATTTCAACTCCGGCATTAATATTATAAACAACATCATTTTTCAATTTGTTCGTGTCATACCCTGTTTGATTGGTAATTTGCATGACTCCGATTCCTCCGTCAGGGGAGATAATCGACTTGCCGTTCGCATCAAATTGTTTCCAATCCCCGCTTTCCTGAGTTGCAATTCCTTTTACCACTTCAGGAGGAATTTTCGCCTTTATTGCGGCTTGTGTAAGCAAGCAGTTTATTTGTTGATAAGTTGGATTAACGCCTTGTTTCGGAACGTATCCACAAGCTGCTGCTTGAGCTGAAGCGGCGAAAGAAACATTCGGAAAAACTGGAGACAAAAGAAAAAAGGCCGTACTAAGCAATAGGGTCAGTTTACATTTACTAGATTTCATTGGGACTCCTCTCAAAATCTATTTTTCCGAATTATACCATAATGGAAGCTAGAATAGTATTTTTGCAGAAATAAAATCTTTTGAGAATAGAGCAATTATTCGTTTTGAAAGGGAACACTGTCCTAATTTTATGAGGATGTACTTGAAATCGGGATCGTTATACCCAAAACTCGTGGAAAGATACGAGAATTCCATGAATGGCTGACTTAAACGAAAAAATTATGTTCAAATCAGGAAGCATATTGTCCGTACTGGGTAACTTATTGTCCAAATCGGAAAGCATATTGTCCAAACTACAGGCTTTATTGTCCAGACAAGTGTTTATTGTCTGATCGGCAGAGTATACTGTCTGATCGAGAGAAATATTGTCCAAATTACAGGCTTTATTGTCCAAACTAAGAATTTTATTATCCAAACGTATTTATAAATGAAAAACAAGAGGCGAAATTGAATAGGTCAAAAACAAAAGCCGGAATGGCATTTTACACCACTCCGACTTTTAACAGTTTCAATTAATCTTCATGGTCCGGGGTTTCTGCTTTAACTGAAAGAACGCTGCCGGAAGTCGCATCAATTTTTACTTCATAGTCTTTTGATTTGCCTTGTATGTTAATTTCATAAACAAGCTTTCCGCGCTTCTTATCCAATTCGATATCGGTGACGGTTCCATTTTCTTTTGTCAAGGCAATGGCAGCTGCTTGATCGATGCTGATTTTCGCTCTTGCATTTCCAGGCAGGTCATCATCGACTTCTTTTGGTTTCACGTTAAGTACTTTTCCGGTGGCTGCATCGATTTTCACTTCATGAGCGGTCGTTTTTTCCTGAAGATCAATTTCATATATCATCTTCCCGTGTTCCTCGTCCAACTCAAGATCAACAGGAGTGCCTTTTGCGTGTGCCGAAGCAATGCTAATCGCTTGATCAACGCTTATCTTCGGGTTAACATTCTGGAGGTGATCTTCATGATCATCGCCATCGTGGCCATCTTCTTTTTCTACGCTAATCATTTTTCCAGTTTTTGCATCAAGGTTCACATCATATCGGTTGTTATGCGCAATCACATCCATATCATATACAACTTTTCCATCATCGTGATCCAATTCTTGTTTTGTCACTTTTCCTTTTAATTGATCGGCAACCATTTGCCTTGCCTGTTCTTTTGAAATTTTCACGTTTGCATTTGCGGCATGAACCACGACCCCCGCTGTTCCAATACCAGCTGCGAGCGCTAAGGCAGACGCAGAAACGATCCCTTTTTTCTTTCCAAATTTCATCTTAAAATTCCTCCTTGTTTTAACCTGTTTCTAGACTACCCGGCTAACATGAAACGATCATGAAAGGAAGATTAAAAGATGATGAGATTCATGAAGGCAATGTGATCGTAAAACTTGTCCAGCTGCCTTCCTTGCTTTCAACTCGGATGGTTCCGCCCAATCGATCTACGATGGATTTTGCTATCGACAATCCTAAACCAGAACCGCCCGTTTTTCGTTGCCGCGATTTATCAACCCGGTAAAATCGGTCAAATACCGCTTCTAATTCGTTTTCCGGAATGCCAATGCCGTAATCTTTTACAGTGATAGAGGCTCCACTTCCCGCACGTTGTACAAAAAGGTCAATTTCTTTTTCACTGTATTTGAGCGCATTATCAAGCAATATGAGAAGAACTTGTTCCAGCTTTTCCGGGTCGGAGCGGATGAAAAGTTCGTGATCCTCATGATGAATATGGATTGTCCGACGGTGAATCCGCCGCAGCGGCTGCAACATTTTTTTGCAAAAAGAGACGAGATCGATCGATTCTTTTTTTAGTTTTGTTTCTTCTTGTTCCTCTGAAGCAATGTAAAGTAATTGGCGCGTCAATGTTTTCATTCGGATCGCTTCAGAATAAATCGCATCGACCGCTTCCTTTTGAATGTCAGGATCGCTTGTTCCCCAGCGCTTTAAAAGCTTTGCGTAGCTTTCGATCACGGTAAGCGGCGTTTTCAACTCATGGGAAGCGTCTGCAAGAAATTGCTGCTGCCTGGTAAAGTTTTTCTCAAGCTGTCCGATCATCGCATTAAACGTGTCTGCCATCATATGGAGCTCGTCTTTCGACTTTTTCTCTATCTTAATTTTTTTAAAACTTCCGCTCTCTTGAATGTCTTTCATCGTATGGCTCATAGAAGCGATCGGTTTTAATAAAAGGTTTGACAAGAGCCTGCCGCCAATGATCGATAAAAGGAGAGCGACAATAGATGCTCCAAGTATAATCATCATTAATGTCGACATCGTCTTACGGAAAGCGTCAAGGCTCTCAGTGATTTCAATGTTCGCTCGAGGGTGATCCTCGTCCGGAATTGGAAGGCGGTAGGTAAGGCAAAAGTCGTCATCGATACGTACGATGGCAAAATCATCATCGTTTGAAAAATGAACGGGCAATTTTTTTAAATCATCATCATCACTGGCTTCATTTAGTACGTTGAGCCGAGAATCAATAATTCGAATCATGCCATCATCAGGCGTGTAAGGAGAAAGCAATTTCGAATCGCCCTTCAATAGCTCCGCTGTTTTATAGTTTTTCATTAAAAGTACAGCCTGACTTTCCAGCGTGCTTTTTTCTTGTTCCATTGATTGTTCATAAAATAGCAAGCAAACAAGGATGTTGACGATCAAAAGAAGAACAAGCAGAAAAAGGCTGGCGAAAAGCTGCAATTTTGTCCTGATTTTCATCAATCAATGCTCCTTCATACTGTAGCCGACACCTCGATAGGTTTGGATGAGCTTTTGGTCATAGTCATGGTCAATCTTTTTTCGTAAATAACGAATATAGACGTCAACCACATTCGTATCCCCTATAAAATCATATCCCCATACTTCCGTAATGATTTGCTCCCTTGTTAGTACATGGTTTTTGTTTTTCATTAAATAGACGAGCAAATCAAATTCTCTCGGCGTCAGTTCAATCTCATTTCCGGCACGCAGGACATCGCGGGTGCCTAAATGAACCGAAAGATCATTGACATATAACGATTGTGAATCTAAATGGGCTTTCCGGGGCTGACTTGTTCTTAAAGCTACCCGAATTCTAGCGAGCAATTCTTCGATTTCAAAAGGTTTCGTCACATAGTCGTTGGCTCCGTGATCAAGCCCGCTCACTTTATCCGGTACGGCATCTCTTGCGGTTAATAAAATGACAGGCGTATGTTCATCGGCCATTCGCAGGCGCCGTAATACTTCAAGCCCATTCAGTTCAGGGAGCATAATGTCGAGCAATATACAATCCCATGTTTCGTTTTTTGCTTTCTCTAACCCGGTTTTCCCATCAAAAGCGGTCTCGGTCTGGTAGCCTTCATAGTTGAGCTCAAGGCTCAACACACGGGCGATTTTTTCCTCATCTTCTATAATTAAAATTCTTCTATCCACATGACACGCTCCTCTCTATTGGAATTGTACCAAATCTATATTAAAAAATGATGAGAGCGACGTATTCAAAGCATTTCCAAAAAGTGTAGCGGAATTTTTCGAAATAAGGTACTTTTTAAATAGGAGAAAAATGATTGGACGTTTTACAAAGGGAGGGAATGTCGTTGAATCAGTATCTAATCGTTTCTATAAATGTCGGGAAACCATCAACATTATACACCGACGGGCAAGAAATCCAGACAGGGATCGTTAAGCGGCCGGTACATGCGCCTGTTCATCTAAAAACGTTGAACTTTGAAGGGGATGGCCAGGCGGATCTTGTCCACCATGGTGGGGCCGATAAAGCAGTTTGTGTCTATCCCCATGACCATTATGTATATTGGGAGAACGATTTGAAACTTACACTTTCGCCGGGAGCTTTTGGCGAAAATCTGACGGTAAAAGGATTAACCGAGGACAAAGTCCATATCGGGGACATTTTTCAATTGGGAGAGGCGGTCGTTCAAGTGAGCCAGCCGAGGCAGCCATGCTTTAAACTGGCAAAAAGGTACGGGATCAAGGAACTGCCGCTCAAGTTTCAAACGACCGGTTTCACAGGCTATTATTTTCGCGTGTTACAAGAAGGAATTGTTCGCGAGCGGGATGCACTAAGCCTTCTCGAAGAACATCCTATGAAACGATCAGTACAGTACGCCAATACGATCATGCATCACGATAAGAAAAATCGTGAGGGGATTGAGATGCTATTAAACGTCGATGCGTTATCGGCCAATTGGAGAGCAACATTTGAAAAAAGACTTCAGGGAATTGAGCCGGATGCGTCAAAAAGGCTCGAAGGATAAATTTTTACATAGGAAAGGATGATAGGTATGTTTCAAAGTTTGGAAGAGTTGACACGCCATCCAGTGTTTCATTATTTTCAAGAAATATCCAATATCCCGCGATGTTCCGGACATGAAAAAGAAATTAGCGATTATTTAGTCCGGTTTGCGAAAGAACGAAATCTTGAAGCGATTCAAGATGAAGCGCTTAATGTGATCATTAAAAAACCGGCAACAGAAGGATATGAACAAGCCCCGGTTGTCATCCTCCAAGGGCATATGGATATGGTTTGTGAAAAAAATCAAGGGACAAAGCATAATTTCGAGCATGATCCGATTCGCCTGAAGCTTGAAGGGGACATGCTGTACGCGACGGATACAACACTTGGCGCGGACAATGGGATTGCAGTTGCCTATGCTCTTGCCTTGCTTGACTCAAACGAAATTCCACACCCGGCTCTTGAGGTCGTGATCACGACAGAAGAAGAAACAACGATGACCGGAGCGATTTCCGTTGATCCGTCCCATTTTACAGGTGAACTTTTCATTAACCTAGATTCCGAAGAAGAAGGAAAACTTCTTGTCAGCAGTGCGGGAGGTGTGAAAGGAGACCTTGTTATTCCGATCAGCTGGACCAACGTCACGCACCCATTAACTGCTTGCCGCCTGAGTATACGAGGCTTAAAAGGCGGACATTCCGGAATGATGATTGATAAAGAAAGAGGAAATGCGAACAAACTTCTCGGACGGGTTCTTTATGACCTGTTTAATGAAGGATCGTTTCTATTATGTGAAATTAATGGCGGCTTGAAATCCAATGCGATTCCGCGGGAAGCGGACGCTATCCTTTTAGTGGAAGATCAATTGATCGGGAAAGTAGAGCAAAAAATAAAAGAATGGAATGATCGATTGAAGACCGAGTTGCGCGTATCCGACCCTGATGTCTCGCTACTCTTTGAAAAAGTAGAAAGCCCTATCGGCAGCAGGGCATTTTCGAAAGAAACGACGGAAAAAGTGATTCACGCGCTCATGTTAACTCCAAATGGCGTTCAAAAAATGAGTTTGGATATTGAAGGGCTTGTGGAAACTTCAACCAATCTCGGTGTCGTCGCTACGTCAACGAAAGAAGGGGAAGTCGTTTTTCAAAATGAAATCCGCAGTTCCGTCAAAAGCGAGAAGGAATATATCCTCAATCAGGTGAAGGCGCTGGCGGAGGTATTACACGGTAAGCTTGAGATCAGCGCGGGATATCCGGAATGGGCGTACAAACCTGATTCGGCCATCCGCGAGCTATGCCAAAAAGTCTATAAAGAAATGTATGGAAAAGAAGCAGAAATTGTCGCCATTCATGCGGGGCTTGAATGTGGTGTATTTACAGAAAAAATCCCCGGTTTAGATGTGATTTCCATCGGTCCTGACATGTACAATGTCCATACGCCGGATGAGCATATAAGTATCACTTCTGCCATTCGAACGTGGGAGTACTTGCTTGCCGTTTTAAAAGATATGAAGAATTTAAAGAAGAAAAATAGAAAAGCCTTGCATATGGAATAGTTTTAAGGAATAATGTAGTCTTGTAAAAACAAAAATGTTTTCTAGGGTTCCGCAAATCTCATTTGGTCTGGTCCGAGAGAAAACTCACAGCTAAAGCTGTGCCACGGAGGGATAAAAGCCCGGGAGATATCATCAAGCGATATCTTCCGGGCTTTTTTATTTAAGGTTCCGAACAACTAGAAAGGGGAGAGAGAAATGAATGTCAATTGGATAAATGTGTTTGTCGCCGCATTTTTTGAAGTGTTCTGGGTGATCGGGCTAAAGCACGCCCATACGCCACTTGCCTGGGGCGGGACGGTCATTTCGATTTTGATCAGCTTTTATTTAATGATTATGGCAGGGAAAGTGCTGCCTGTCGGGACGGTTTATGCCGTATTCGTTGGAATGGGAACAGCAGGGACGGTGTTTGCCGAAATGGCCTTTTTCGGAGAGCCGTTTCACATAATCAAGCTCGTTCTCATTTTGATTTTGCTTGTCGGGGTGATCGGTTTGAAAGTCGTGACGGGCGATAAAGAGACAAAAGAGAAAGGGGTGGATTCATAATGGCCTGGGTTTCACTTATACTAGCGGGGCTCTTTGAAATGATAGGCGTGACGATGATTAACAAATGGCACCACGATCGAAAGTGGACATCTTTTATTTATTTACTAGCCGGATTTGGCGCAAGCTTTTTGTTTCTTACGATTGCTATGAAAACATTGCCGATGGGAACGGCATATGCGGTATGGACGGGAATAGGCGCGTCAGGAGGAGCGATTCTCGGGATGGTGCTATACGGTGAATCGAGAGACTGGAGGCGCATTTTCTTTATTGCCATGGTTCTGTTCGCTGCGATCGGGTTGAAATGGATTTCCTGAAATAAAAAATGCCGTAAAAGAGTACTTTCGGAAGTTAAAATGTAAAGAAGACAAAGTTTATTGTCCGGATCTAATAGTTTATTGTCCGAAACTGACACTTTCTTGTCCGGATCGTACATGTTATTGTCGAAATTTAACATTTTATTGTCCGAACTCAACATTTTATTGTCTAATGGATAGCTGAAAGGGCAGTAGCTACGAAAAAAGGGCGGCCAGTGAAAGTCATTTTCCAATAACTTTCCTGGCAGCCCTTTATGAAATTTATCTACTTGCCATAAACTCCTCAATTTCTTCAACAGTACGGATAATGTCTCTGGAAAGGTTTTCATAGCCGTCTTCGGTGACAAGAATGTCATCCTCGATGCGGATGCCGATGTTTTCTTCTTCGATATATAGGCCAGGCTCCATCGTGATGACCATTCCCGGCTCCAATACCCGCCCCTGGTACGTTCCGACATCGTGCGTGTCAAGGCCAAGGAAATGGCTCACGCCGTGGTAATAATACTTTGCGATTTCGGAGTCTTCTTTGATCAAGCCAATTTTTTTGCATTCTTCAGCAAGCACCTTTTTCGTATGTTCATTCAGCTCGGCAAATTTCAAACCTGGTTTGACAAGCTCCGTCGTTTCTTTCAACGCTTTTAAAACAATGTTGTAGATTTGTTTTTGCCGGTCGGTAAATTTGCCGTTTGCCGGGAAGGTGTAGCTAATGTCTGCATTGTAGTAATCTTTTTGAGCGCCGAGATCGAGCAAAATCAAATCCCCGTCCTGGATTTGCGCGTCGTTGTCTTCGTAATGGAGGACGGTCGCATTTTTCCCGCTTGCTAAAATTGTGTTGAACGCGTGGTGCTTAATGCCGGACGATTTTAGCGTGAAATCGAAATGGGCTTCGAGCTGATATTCCATCATTCCTTCTTTCGCATGTTTCATCACATTGTAAATGCCGTTTTTCGTCACTTCGATCGCTTCTTTAATTTTTTCAACTTCTTCGCCGGATTTAATGACGCGCAGCTCACAAATGATCGGGTAGCTATTAGCGATTGTAAGGTGCGGATAGCTTTCTTTCACTTTGTTCGCAAAAACTTGTGTTCGTGAGAGCGGGCGGTCCCATTCGCGGCGTTCAAGATCTAAATAAAGATGACCCACATTTTCATTAAAAAGGGTGCGGGCAAGTATCGTTTCGAATTGGTCCAAATAAAAGATTTTCTTAATTCCGGAAATCGTTTCGGCTTCTTCCTTCGAAACGGTTTTGCCGACCCATTTTTCCATAACGGGATCCGATTTTTCAATAAATAACATTTCATCAAGCTTGTCATTCACTTTTTTCAGAAACAAGATGACATTTGGCTCATCGATTCCGGTCATGTAGTAAAAATTCCGGTTCGGTACAAACTTATAGCTTTCATCCGCCGATTTTTGCGGGGCGCGCCCGGCAAACAATAACGCAATCGATTGGTCAGGCAAATGTTTCGCAAATTTTTCTCTGTTTTGAATAAAAAAAGATGGTTTCATTCGTTGCTCTCCTTCAGTTTTATTTCCACCCTTTAAAAATTAGATAAAGAAGCCGAAAAATCCTTTTTCTTAAACAAAATGAAAAAACAGCGTGGACGCTGTTTTTCACTAAGCAGTTCTCGAACGCTTCGGGCTAGCCGGTTTTCGATTGGCCAGGCTGTTCAGGACCATGCCGGCCATAATGACGATCATTCCGACTAAGGAAATGCCTGTCGGGAATGCCCCATTTAATAAAACGACCTCTCCAAGCACGGTAAATACCATCGTTCCGGATTGCGTCGACTCGACAGCGGCCAAGAGTGTCATGTTGTTTTTCGCCATGTCAGTGGCAAGGAAGAAAAGAAGGCTCGCTGCCACTCCTGAACATAAAGCGAGAAGCAATGCCTGGCTGAGCTGCGCTTTAGACGGCAATCCGACGGTCGCTGTTCCATAAATGGCAAACAAAATGGAAACGGGCAGGCTGGAGAGGGCCATTCCTAATGTGCGCTGGAACGTATCGATTCTTCCCTGGCACAATTCCATCATTTTGCGGTTGCCGAGCGGATACAAAAAAGCGGCGATAACAACAGGCAAAAATCCTAATAAAAATGCCTTCAAGCTAATATGGTCCGCTTCTTTCGCCTGCATGAAAACAACCCCGATTAAAATGACGAGCGATATTTTTACACTTTTTAAAGGAATCGTTTGCCGGATTTTTCGCTCGCCTTTTTCAGTATGGACAGTAACGAAAAACAAAGGGGAAAGCAGCGCCCCGGCCAGGATCGTCACCTGCCACGTTCCAGATGTTAACCATGCCGGTCCATATACGGCGGCAAAGCTTAACAATGAATAAAATCCAACACCGCCGACAGTCCCCCATAAGAGCCACTGAAACGGATGCTTAATCATTTCCGTCAACAATTGTCTTCCATTTTTCCGAAGTGCTACAATAATAAAGAGAAATGGAATAGCGAGCAAAAACCGCAACGAAGCAGTCCAGGCCCAGCTCGTTCCCGATAAATTCATTGCCCGATTTATAATAAACGTTGCAGAAAAAAACATGGAAGATAAGATCCCAACGACTATTGCTCTCATAAAAGTTCACCTCTTATTTTTTATCTACGGTATATCATAGTATACTAAATTAATAAAAAAGTAAATTAAAATATACAAAAGGAATGTATAAGAATGAAATGCAATGATGATGAAACGAAAAAACTTATCCAATGTGTAGGATCGACCTTAAGGCAATTACGAAAAGAGAAAAAGCTCAGCTTAGAAGAATTAGCCGCAAAAACGGGAGTCAGTAAATTAACGCTGGGGAATATCGAACGAGGGGATACGAATCCGACAATCGGAATGATGTGGAAAATTTCAAACGGGCTTTCGGTGCCATTAATGGCATTGTTAAAGTCTGAAAATAAAGTAATGCTTTCACGGGCAGGAAAAGGGCCACGATTTTCAGGTGGGCCCGGGTGGATAATGGAGCCCCTTTTTTCGAATATGAGTGAAGGGCTCGGGATGTATCGCGCTTTCTTAGATCCTGAGTGCAAATATGAACCTGAACAGCATCATGAAGGCACAACGGAAATCGCAACGGTCATGTCAGGAAGCATTCAACTAACGATCGGAATGGAAACGTACACACTTGAACAATATGATTCCATCCAATTTACGGCCAGTGAAAAGCACACTTATGAAAATGTATCCGACCAACAAGCCGTGCTTCACTTGACGATTTCATATCACTAAAGAAATTTTGGCCGTAGCAAAGGCAGAGGCGCTTTGGGCTATGGGCGTTAAATTGGCACGGGACCGATTCGTCGTCTAGCTGCCCAATTTATTTATCTTATGCATAAATAGAAGGCCGCTAAATCGCGACCTTTTTTGCATGGATCCGTGTCCAAATGCGGAGGGAAGAAAGGATGGCGCCGATCAGGCATATGGTGAATGCGGCCCAAAAGACAACATGAAGGGCATTCATCATTTGTTCCGGCTGATCGGTTGAATGAGAAGAGAGCGATCCTAAATGCCCGCTCAATTGATGAAGTCGAAACGAAAAGAGCGAGACGGAAAACGTTGTTCCAAGAACCATCCCGACATTGCGGATTAAGGCGTTTAACCCGCCCGCTGATCCTAGCTTTTGTATTGGAACCGCACCCATAACGCTTGAATTGTTCGGCGATTGAAACAGGCCGTGCCCGATTCCGAATAGGGAAAGATGAAGGGCGACAAGCCATGGACTTTCACTTTGTGTCAATGTAGTAAGAAGACCGAAACCGAGCGCATTAATGAGCAATCCGCCAGTTGTTAAAAAATGAGAGCCGAATTTGTCAGACAGCCAGCCCGAGATAGGCGCGATGACCGCCATCACTAACGGATAGGACATCATCGTGTAACCGGTGAGTTCAGGCGAGTAGTGCAAAATATTTTCCATATAAATCGGCATCATAACGTTCGTACAAAAGATCGCGATAAACGATAATAAGGCCGTAATGTTTCCGATCGCAAAAGCGCGGATTCGGTATAAGGAGAAATCAAGCATCGGAAAGCTTGTCTTTCTTTCCCATGAAAAGAAAAACACAAAGGAACAAATTGCGTTGATCATTCCCATTTTAACGAAAAGCGACCCCCAGCCCTGGACTTCCGCGTTGGACAGCGTGTAAAGAAAGCTGATCATTCCGACCATAAAAAGGACCGACCCTAAATAATCGAACGGTTCATGTATTTCTTTTATCTTGTCTTTCGGCAAAATAAACCATCCGGCGAGAAAGCCGATCAGCCCGATCGGAAGGTTCATTAAAAAAATGGACGCCCACCCGAAATGTTCAATCAGCAAACCGCCAATACCAGGTCCCGTTAATGAACCGAGGGATACCATCGTTCCGGTAATGCCCATCGCTTTTCCTCTTCCGCCTTTTGCAAAAGTGGAAGCGACGATTCCCTGGCTGTTTGTCATAATGCAGGATGCGCCGATCGCTTGAACAATGCGCGAAATAATAAGCGTGGCCAAATAGTGGGACAGCCCGCACATAAGCGAACCTGCAGTGAAAATAAAAAGTCCGATCGTATACACACGGCTCCGCCCGAATAAATCGGAAAACTTTCCGATAATCGGCAATGTCGCGCAAATCGTTAAAAGGTAGGCGGTCAAAACCCATTGAACCTCATGAAGTGGCGCATTCAGTTGACTTGAAATGGACGGCAAGGCGACGTTTGCGATGCTGCCGTCTAAGGTGGACATAAATGTGCCGATTGAAACATTCGCCAATATAAGCCACTTTCGCCCGTTTTTTTCTTCTATTTTTCGCTCATCGATTAGTCTAATCACAAAAATGTCTCCTTTAAAAAATCATACCGTTTATAGTTTAACCAAATGAATGTTTAGAATGAAAAAATCAATAAAATTCGGAATATATGGTACAATAGTCTTAAGTTTCCGAAAAATCAGTATAGAGGAGGCATGTTATTATGATGAACACGCCATTGGTATTGCATGGGTTGATTGATCGCGCAGAAAAGTATTTTCCGAAGAAGAAAATCATCTCAAGAACACACTCTAAAATTCACCGATTGACGTACAAAGAAGTAGCCGAAAGAACCCGGAGACTAGCAAGCAGTCTTGAAACACTCGGGGTTAAGCGGGGAGACCGCGTCGGAACGCTCGCCTGGAACCATCACCGCCACCTTGAAGCTTATTTTGCGATTCCCTGTATGGGGGCAGTTCTACATACGATTAATATCCGTCTTTCTCCTCAAGACCTCATTTATGTAATCAATCATGCTGAAGATCAAGTTCTGCTTATTGATGAAGACATCCTTCCGCTTATCGAAGCGATTAAAGATCAGCTTACAACCGTTAAGAAATTTGTTGTTATGTCAGATGAAACATCTTTGCCGGCTTCGACAATCGAACCGCTATATTCGTATGAACAATTAATAGCGGCTGGAGATCCCGATTTTTCGTACCCCGCCGATATTGAAGAAAATGATCCGTTAGGGATGTGCTACACGTCCGCAACTACAGGTAAACCAAAAGGCGTTGTATATACCCATCGCGGCATTGTGCTTCACAGCATGGCGCTTGGCCTTGCCGATACGACGGGCATTTCCGAATCGGATGTATGCATGCCTGTCGTGCCGATGTTTCATGTGAATGCGTGGGGAACGCCATTTGCCGCCACATGGTTTGGCACGACTCAAGTGTTGCCGGGCCCGGCTTTTACCCCCAAATTGCTTGCCGAGCTTATTCAAAACGAAAAAGTAACAATTACCGCAGGTGTTCCGACCATTTGGCTCGGCCTGCTAAAAGAGCTGGAAGCGGGATCATACGATATGAGCAGCCTCCGCGGCATCCTTTGCGGAGGATCGGCTGCGCCAAAAGGAATGATCCGGGCGTTTGAAGAAAAACATAAAATTCCGTTTTACCATGCATACGGGATGACGGAGACGACACCGCTTGCCTTATACTCCAGATTAAAAAGCTATCAATCGGATCTAACCGGGGAAGAGCGCCTTGAAGTTCTTGCTAAACAAGGGATTGTTGTTCCAGGCCTCGATGTGAAAATCGTCAACGAAAACGGCGAGGTTGATTGGGACGGAGAGACGATGGGCGAGCTATTAATTCGCGGGCCGTGGATCGCTTCCGAATATTATCGTGACGATCGGACGAGTGACTCGTTTAAAGATGGCTGGCTATATACGGGCGATATCGCCACCATTGATGAAGAAGGAAACGTAAAGCTTGTTGACCGGACAAAAGATGTGATTAAAAGCGGAGGGGAGTGGATTTCTTCCGTTGATTTAGAAAATGTGTTGATGGCCCATGAAGCCGTGTTTGAAGCGGCGGTTGTCGCTGTTCCCCATCCAAAATGGCAAGAGCGCCCGGTTGCCTGTGTCGTTTTAAAGGAAAAATACAAAGACAACGTAACAAAAGAGGAGCTGCTCGACTATTTAAGACCGCAATTCGCGAAATGGTGGCTTCCGGACGACATCGTGTTTTTAGACGAAATTCCGAAGACGTCCGTCGGGAAATTTTTAAAAATGGCATTGCGGGATCAACTTAGGCAGCACTTGTCTGTTTGATTCTTCGTACAAAACCTGATCATTTTTTATGCTTGCAGGCTGTTTCTGCAAGCTTTTTCATTTTCGAAAATAAAATCTTTACCATTTTGTAATCGGTTGACAAAAATAAACATTAGAAAGCATATGGCCAGAATGAGAGACTTTTTAAATTTTATGAAAATAAATACTTGTAAAAAATGTATGAATAGGTTATATTACTATATTAAAAATAGCTTTGCTAGAGAGATAGGGGTAGGTAGTATGAAAGTCATCGAAAAAGTCAGTTCATTTGCCGGGAAAACATTTACGCTCTGGGTATTATTGTTTGCCGTTATTGCGTATTTGGCGCCAGATCATTTTACGTGGATTGGTGGATATGTCGTTCCGCTGTTAGGACTTGTCATGTTCGGAATGGGGCTGACGATTTCCGCGGCAGATTTTAAGGAAGTTTTCAGGCGTCCGAAAGACGTCGCATTAGGTGTCATCGGCCATTATCTTGTCATGCCGCTGTTGGCATTTTTATTAGCATACTTGCTTAAATTGCCGCCGGAAATTGCGGTTGGGGTGATCCTCGTAGGATGCTGCCCGAGCGGGACCGCTTCGAATGTCATGGTATTTTTAGCGAGAGGGGATGTGGCGCTTGCCGTTGCAATTGCATCTGTCTCAACGCTTTTAGCTCCTATCGTCACGCCATTATTGATTCTTTTATTGGCCAGCAAGTGGGTAGACATTAACATCTGGTCTTTATTTGTATCCATTATTCAAGTTGTCATTATACCGCTGGCACTTGGATTTATCGTGAAAAAGTTTTTTGGCAAACAGGCGGAAGCAGGGGCGAAAGCATTGCCGCTCGTATCCGTAGTGGCAATCGTCATGATCGTCAGCGGCGTCGTAGCGGGAAGCCAGGCGAAACTGGCTACGGCAGGGCCGATTATTTTCGCCGTTGTCGTTCTTCATAACGTTTTAGGTTTCCTTCTTGGATTTTTCTTTGCCCGCCTGTGCGGAATGGATCTGGCGAAACAAAAAGCCGTGGCCATGGAAGTCGGCATGCAAAATTCCGGGCTCGGGGTCGCGATCGCTACAGCCCACTTTTCTCCGCTCGCGGCCGTCCCAAGCGCCATCTTCAGCGTCTGGCACAATCTGTCCGGCTCAGTTTTAGCGTCGATCTTTAGCCGCATGCGAGGGAAGAAAGAGCAAGTTGATGAACATAAAATGAGCAGTTGAGCCCAGCTTAATGCTAATGAAAAAAGTAGTTCGATTTGGAGTGTTTGTTCTCCAGCATCGAACTACTTTTTTAAATTAGATCTTCTCAATAATTGTAATCGTTTCGTCCTTACGCAGAAAATGCTTTGGTTTCACAACCGTTTCATCCACTGCAATTTTTCCCTCTTTGATCAACTGTACAATTTGAGAACGGCTTACGTCTTCAATATGTTGTGATAGCAATGCATCCAGCCGCCATTTTCCCTCTACATTCTCAAGCGAAATCACGACCTTCTTAATTCCCGTTTTATGCAATGAGAGCAAAGAAAACGCTTGAGGCTGATGTTCATTCATTTCCGTTTTCGTTTCGTCCATTGAAATTTCTGTTTTTGCTTTATACATGTCAAGTTTTCGATTCCATGTATGGCCATTCGGGCGGCACTTGTAAATAGCAAACTGATAAATGTTTTTCCCGTTCGCATTATGCCTGAGTATGCCTGAATCAAGAAGCGGAACTTTCTTCTTGCAATTATGACAATATCGCTCAATCGTTTTGTTCGTTACACGTTGTTGAAGGTTCCAGATCATATGGAATGTACTCATTTCTTTCACTCCTTATATCGTTAAGGAGCGTAATCGTGTTGATGGAGATATGAAGTTTTTTAAACAGCCAAAAAAGCGGAGCACCCCGATAAAGGTCTCCGCTAAAAAGATCGGTTCACTTACGCTCCTTGTAATGGGTAATAAAGGGCACACTGCTCCCCTGGAATAGAATTTAAAAAATTCAACGAGGGCAATGCTATGCACTTTACGTTTATTCCATTACAAAGACGTTGGCATAAAGTTAATTCTCCTTCCGAAATATCTCCAATACTAGTATATCATGCATTCCGTAAAATGGAAAGAATTAATGGTGGATTATTCTGAAAAATAGGTATTAGTTGAAGAAGGACGAATAAAATAGTGAACCTAGAATCATAACTTATATACGAAATGAAAGAAAAAGAATGATTTTTTACGTATATGAAAGGAAGGGCAATCAATGACTACAAAGACAGTAGAACAAGAAGGAAAACTAAAAATAGAAATGATTTCATCTACACCAAATGCAAGAAAAGTGGCGTTCACCGCTATTCGGACGTGTTATTCACCCAATGTGCCATCCGAATTATTTGACGGAGCAGAATATGAAAAATACGAACAGAAACAAGCAGGGGATGGACAAGAAGGAACCGATGCTGACCGCCTGTTCCGGCACATTGTCGGGAGCGGCCACACATCAACATTAGAACACATCCAGTTCACGTTTGCGATTGAAGGTCTGTCCCGTTCAGCTCTGGCCCAATTGACCAGGCATCGCGTCGGTTTTGGATATAGCGTGCAGAGCCAGCGTTATGTGTCTGATGCAAGCGACAAAAAGAAAGGCGGTTTCCAGTTTGTCATTCCGCCAAAAGTGCAAGAAAACCGTGATGCATTGAATGTATATCTTCAAACAATGGAGCGCCTGCAAGAAGCATATGATGCCTTAAGAGATTTAAAAATCCCGGGCGAGGATGCCCGCTTTGTCCTTCCAAATGCGGCGGCAATCAATTTGACGATGACCGTTAATTTAAGGGCTTTGCTCGACTTCTATGCAAAGAGAAGAAAAGGGAGCGGAGCCCAGTGGGAAATCGCAAATTTTGCCGAAGAAATCCGCCGGATCGTTGTGGAACAGGAACCATGGCTTGCCCCATATTTTGAAGAAAGTAAAAAGAAGTAGCCCTGATAAAAGATTAGGAGATAAATACAACAAATTATTTACAAGATGGGGTGCTCAATTTTTGAGAAAGAATTATAAAAAGCCTGATCCAACTGAAAATATTTCATTCTATAAAGAGGCGACAGTTCGAAGCTTTCATCTTTCCTTGTACGATAATTTTAAACAGGTCAATACGAGAAGAACAATAGTTAATGCGCGAAATGAGACGGATGGACTAAACTTTGGGTAAAATGAAAAGGGAATAAAATTGATTGGGGGTCTGGAATATGAAATATGATTTTGATACTGCTATTGACCGAATGAAAACGGCATCGGTCAAATGGGATGATGCGGAAAATTTATTTGGTGAAAAAGACATTTTGCCGATGTGGGTGGCGGATATGGACTTTAAGGCTCCCGCGCCGGTCATCGAAGCGTTGAAGGATAGGGCCGAACACGGCATTTTCGGCTATACCATGAGACCGGAGTCGTATTATGATGCGGTAGCAGGTTGGATGGAGCGAAGGCATTCGTGGACGATTGAAAAGGAATGGATTTGCCATTCTCCAGGAGTCGTACCGGCTTTAAGTTTCATCGTTGAAGCATTTACACAACCTGATGATAAAATCGTCATTCAAACACCGGTATACTATCCGTTTACAAAAGTCGTCGAGCAAAATGGACGCAAGCTTGTACATAACCCTCTTAAATTTGAAGATGGACGTTATGTGATGGACTATGAAGATTTAAAAATAAAAGTCAGCGATCCTAATGTGAAAATGCTTATTTTATGCAGCCCTCACAATCCGGTAGGCCGCGTCTGGACAAAAGAGGAGCTGATAGAACTAGGCCAAATTTGCATTGAAAACAACGTTCTTGTCGTTGCAGATGAGATTCACTTTGACCTTGTGTACAAGGCGTATCAACATACTCCTTTTGCGTCGATCTCAGAGGAGTTTGCCAACCATTCAATTATTTGCACCGCACCAAGTAAGACATTTAATCTGGCCGGCTTGCAAATTTCGAATATCATCATCCCAAACAAGAAATTAAGATTGACGTTTTCAAAAACAGTTGAAAATCATTTTATCGGACTATCCAATACGTTTGGCGTAACGGCGACCGAAGCCGCATACCGTCATGGTGATGAGTGGCTTGACCAGTTGATGGATTATTTGCAAAAGAACCTGGAATTCATGACCGAATACATTGAAAGCCACATGAGTGAAATCAAAGTCATTAAGCCAGAAGGGACGTATCTCGTCTGGCTCGACTGCCGCGCACTAGGAATGGGTGCAAAAGAGCTGGAGCGCTTCATGCAAAAAGAAGCGAAGGTCGCTTTTGATGAAGGCTATATTTTCGGGAAAGAAGGAGAAGGGTTTACGCGGGTCAACATCGCGTGCCCCCGTTCTCTATTGGAAGAAGCCCTGAAACGAATAGAAAAAGCGATCAAGACGATTCGCTAAGAACCGAAGCAGCAATTGCTTCGGTTTTTCGCCTTAATCGAAATATATCAGCCACTTTTATCAATTTATCAGCCGATCAACTAAAAAATTCCAACTTTTCAATGTAGTGATCAAGGACTTTGCATGAGACCGAAAAACAATCCGTAGCAGCTGGCATTTAAAAGAAAGGTTACACTCGCGGCAATGATCATTCCTTTCATCACATTCTTTTGATTTTTTTTGGAAGCATTCATCGCCAAAGGCACCACATATAGGAGCTGAACAAGTCCGATTGCTAGAATAAAGGGGTAAAAAACAATACCAATGATGCTGACAAGAATGTTAATCCCTGCGATCAAGAAAAATCCTTTCGTAATCTCTTTTCCTCCGCCATTTTGATTCTCGGATTCCATCCCTTACACCCCCATTAAGATTGTTCAACAGGCATCGGCTCGATCTCCGATTTTAGCTTCTCTAACAGCTTTTCTTTATCATCCCTGTAAAACATGTTATACGTATCAAACGGAATGATTCTTCCATCGGGGTGGACGATGTGGACGCATGATTTTTTTACCGAACGAACGTCAAAATTGTACGGATCGAGAAACTGCATAATTATGACGCGGAACACATTGTCATAGCCGATTCCTTCTGGCACCCGGGCAAGCGGCAAGCAGCAAAGCAAGCTTTTAAGCGACAAAGCCGACGATTCCGGTGAATGGCTTGTTGAAAACAATGAAAACACACGGTCTCTGATCGTTTCATCCTGCTCAAAGACAATGGTGTTTCGGGAACCCTGGAGCAGCACTTCTTTATCGATCAACCCGGTTAGCGGGATAACCTTGCCGCCCAATTTTAGCGCATAGCCCATCGCCAGGCAATCCGGATGGCACGGAACAGGAATGATGTCTTCGGCTTGAAAAACATTGGATTGAGCTATAATTTGCTGGCGAACTTCGCTGAGCGTAAGGCGATCTAAGGCCGGATCAAATTGCTCCAGACGCCCGGCAGCCTGAATTGGTTGAAAAGTAACACCGCGTACAGCAGGCTGTTGTAAGCCGAACTGAATAATTTTTCCGATTTCATGGTCATTCAACCCTTTTTTCAATGTGACGACAAGGGTTGTTGAAATGTTAAATTCGTTTAAATGGGCCAGCGCTTTTTCGCGAATAATGCGTAAATCGGCCCCGCGCAGCTCTTTTAATACTTCGGCTTCAAAGCTATCAAACTGCAAATAAATTTCAAATCCTGGCTTATATTCGGCAAGGCGTCGGACAAATTCACGATCGCTGGCGATTTTCACTCCGTTGGTATTGACCATAATGTGCTTGATCGGTCGAGCTTTGGCAGCGTCCAAAATAGCGAAAAAGTCAGGATGGATCGTCGGCTCCCCGCCGGAAATTTGAATGATGTCCGGCTCTCCTTCATTTGAGACCACCGCATCCATCATTGCTTCAATTTGCTCCAGGCTGCGGAACGTTTTTCGATCAGGAGAAGATTCGGCATAGCAAATCGGGCATTTTAAATTGCACGATTCGGTTACCTCAATTAATGTAAGACAACTGTGCTGTTCATGATCTGGGCATAATCCGCAGTCGTACGGGCAGCCATAACGAATTGGCGTATTAAAGCGAAGAGGCATTTCGGCGGGCTTTAAATAGTTGCGGCACAGTTTATAATATTCTGCATCATTGGAGAGCAAAACCCGTTCATGCCCATGGCGGGGACAACGCTTGATCATATACATGCTTCCGTTTTGTTCGATTATTTTTCCTTCTACTTTTCGATAACAGGTCGAGCAAATGCTGTTCGTCAATTCATAGAAAACATACGGTCTATTTGGCATTGGTAAATCCCCTTTCATTGGATTTCTTAACTAAGTGAACAAGTTGTGGAACAAATTTGAAGTAGTAAAGTAGGCCGAAGAGACATGCGATTTGAATCGAACCTAACCCGAAATAATCGCGGGGGTAGGGTTTGATAAAATCAATTACAAAACGAAAAACGAAATAAGCAATCATAAACAGCTTGAAAAGGTCTCCTTCTTGATGAGGGACTTTCCGTAATATGAATAGAAACCATCCTAAAAGCACGAGAAAAACAAACTCATAGGCTTGAGTTGGATGGCGGTTGATGCCGTCGCCAAAATCAATTCCCCACGGAAGCATAGTCGCATTTCCATATGTATTGTCACGTAAACCGGTTAAAAAGCAGCCGATCCTGCCGATAGCCATTCCAAAAATAAGCGGAAGGACAATGTCATCTCCTGTGGAAGAATGATAGTTTGCATGTTTCTTCGCGGCTTCAACACCGATCAGGCCGCCAAGCAATCCGCCGACAATCGTTTTTCCTTCCAGCCAGAAAGCGGCTGACGAAAGTGGATGACTTACATGTGCTAAAAGAATCGAAGGGTCATAGAACCAGGCAAGGATCTTTGAACCAAGCGCGGCGCCTAAAATGGCTCCGGTAATGACCGACCAGGCTACGGAAGCGGGCATCAGCCCCGGCCTTCGAAAACGGAGATACAGCCGGAACCCGACAAAATAGGATAATGTTTCAAAAACAAAGTGAGGATGGAGCTTAATGGGACCGAGATGAATCCACACCGGAAAGTCCAAGCGAACAACTCCTTTCGAAAAATGTAGTTGGTTCTTATTTCCTATTTAAAAGCAAAAGGTGAAGCTTGAAAAGTACTATCTTTTTCTAGTACCCTTTCAGCTAAGAAAGTTCTTATTTAAAAATAGAAGCAAAAACAGGATCAAACTTCTCTAGTGTCGTGCTATTTCATGGCCTTTGGACAATAAACAGTGGATTTCCGACAATAAATCGTTTCCATCGGACAATCAATGGCCTGTGTCGGACAATAAAATGAGTGGTTTTTTCGCTTATTGTCCAAAAGTAAGATGTTATTGTCTAAACCGGATGACTTTTTGTCCAAATAAGAGCATTTATTGTCCGAGAACGAAATCATTTTAAATGATGTAACGATTCGTGATCGTTTTTCCTCATTTCACAGATCTAACGAGGTGTTCTTTCGAGTACTGAAATTCAAACTATTTTTCTAGAAGGGGCACTAGTACCCTTTCCAGAAATATCGTGATGGTTGCCATTTATCATAATTATCTCGAAAGATACACCAAATCTTTATAAACTGGCAATCTTTCACAGGGTCGGAATTGCCACCTCATCGACACAAAAAAGAAAGAGAATTTATTGCAAAAAGGATAGAATTCTTATAAGCTATAGGGGATTGAGCATTTACTTTCTTTTTTAAAGTAGCATACAAGTGAATGAGGTGTTAAAGCAGATGAAGAAAAAGCAAGACAATGCGACAAAATGGACAATTGGAATCGTCATCGTGATCGTACTCTGTTTTGTTGGCTTTTTCGTTTATAGCAAAATGTCGCAAAATAACGAGGCGGCAGCCGATCAAATTGATTATAAAAATCAGCCGTTTGAGGGGGACAAGTCAGCTCCTGTCAAGATAGTCGAATTCGGAGATTATAAATGCCCGATTTGCAAAAACTTTAATGAAAGCTTTGTCCCGCAAATTAAAAAAGATTTTGTCGATACAGGAAAGGCAAAGTTTTACTTCATGAACTATGCGTTTATTAACGTTGATTCAACCAGGGCGGCGTTGTTTGCGGAAACCGTTTATAACGAGCTGGGTGATGATACGTTCTGGAAATTCCATGAAGCTCTTTATAGTAAAACACGGGAAGAAGACGAGAAAAAAGACGTTTTTACTGAAAAGACGTTGGCGAACCTATTAAAACCATTTGCCTCTGAAAAAGAGGTTCAAAAGGTAGTAAAAACGTATCAATCGAACAAAGCGAAAGCCGCGCTCGATAAAGACGAGTCTTATGTAACGAAATTAGGCATTACCGGAACGCCTACGGTCTTTATTAACGGCAAGAAGTTTACGGGTCAAACGTATGAGGATTTTGCGAAGCAAGTGAAAAAAGCGGAGAAGGAGTAAGCGAAGGTGAACAAACCTTTATTGATCGCCTGGGTAGCGGCCGTCATCGCGACATTAGGCAGTTTATTTTTTAGTGAAGTAATGCATTTTATCCCATGCACCTTATGCTGGTACCAGCGAATCGTAATGTATCCGTTAGCCATTCTTTTAGGCATTGGTTTTTACCTGAATGACCGGTCAATTTATCGGTACGTTCTTCCGCTGACGGTTATCGGCATGTTAATTTCCGGCTATCATTACGCGCTGCAAAAGCTGCCGTTTATGCGAGAATTTGAAACGTGCACTTCCGGCGTGCCGTGTTCGGGGGAGTACATTAACTGGCTTGGATTTATAACGATTCCGCTATTAGCCTTCATCGCTTTTACAATCATTACGATATCGATGGTTTTTGTTATAAAGCAAGAACGTCAAAAATAAAAAGCAAGAATATAAGCCTATGGATCGCGTTCCATAGGCTTATGTAATCGTTCGGGAATCAATGACTAAATAATAGGAGCATTCACAATTGCCTATGTTGGTGAATTGATGGTAAACATCCGCATCAAAATAGATCGAATCCCCTTCATTTAAAACATGTAGTTTTCCGTTTAGTTCTAAATTCAGAGTGCCGCTTGTAACGGTGATGTATTCTTTCGTTCCTTTAGGATGGGGCGGGAACTTCCCGGAAGATTGGCCGGCCGGGATAATATTTAAAATAAACTCGATCCCTTTGGCAGGCAAAATCGGAGATAATACATGGCGCTCAAATCCGCTTGCCGGATCTTTATACGTATATCGTTGATCTTTCTTTATCATAATAACTTCCTGCTCCTCATCTTCCCCGAGCAATTGGGAAACAGTGACATCAAGCCCTCTCGCAATTTCTGCCACAACAGCAATCGTCGGGTTTTTTTCGCCTCGTTCTATTTTCGATAGCATCGAACGGCTGACACCGCATTTTTGCTGGAGTTCATCTAACGTTAAGTCCCTTTTTTTTCGTTCTTGTTTTAATCGTTGACCAAAATTCATCGTTAAAAGCCCTTTCTGTATTCTACTATAGGAGAAAAAAATCTTGATTTTGTTAACTGAATAGGTGATGATAAATATACTATAGTATATTTTAATCTTCATTTCGAGGGGGGAAGATGAAGTGAATACGTTTATTGCGTTGCTGCCACTATTATGTATTTTTGGGCTGCTCTTTGGCTTTCGGTTGACTGCGGTAAAAGCTGGTCTCATTGTACTTGTACTTTGCATCTTACTTGTTCATTTTTCTTCATTTCACCTGAATAGCGAAAAAATCGTCCATGAAGTGGCTAAAGGAGGATTGATTTCGTTTATAGCTGCCTATATATTGTTCTTTGGTCTTTTTCTTTATCATCTGATGAATGAAAAAGGAGTGATTACGTCAGTAGCCACTTTCATTACGAATGTCACTTCTGATAAACTGGCGCAAGTGTTGTTGATCGTTATCGGGTTTGCGCCGTTATTGGAATCGGCGACAGGCTTTGGCATTTCATTCGTTATTCTTTCGCCAATACTTTATGCACTCGGGTTTCCCGGAAGAAAAGCAGTATTAATCGGGCTAATCGGAATGCTTGCCGTGCCATGGGGAGCGCTTTCAACTGGTACAGTCATCGGTGCGGAGCTCAGCGGGGTTCCTCTTGAAAAGATTGGAATGGGAAGCGCCATTTTAAGCATTCCGGTATTTTTTTATTTTTTAATTATAGCAGCCTTGATTACAGGAGGGGCCAGTGCTTTAAAGAAAAAATGGAAAGAAATTGTTTTTCTTGTTGCCATCTTTTCGATTTGTATTTGTTTGTTTAATCAGTTTGTCAGCGTCGAACTCGCCGGTGTATTGAGTTCAATGGTGACGCTTCTTGCCCAGCTTTGCATGATCACGTTTGCTTCCAAAAGGTCAGGCTCGGATGCCCGAACTTTTGTTTCAGCGGCTAAGGAAGAAACGAAATATGGAATGTTAAAAGTGTTTAGTCCGTATTTATTTTTGACGGCGCTAATTTTTGTTACGCGGCTCGTTCCTCCGATTAAACAATGGTTGCTTTCAACGGCTGTCATTGATTTGCCCGCTTTTTCGTTTTCCATGCCGCTTCTATATTCACCGGGGTTCTGGCTGTTGGTTACGTGCATTTTTACCGTAGTTATTTTCAAAATGGATGGCCATGAGATAAAAACAGCTTATATTAACGCAGTGAAGCAATGGGTTCCGTTTATGATATCGACGACTTGTTTTGTGGCGATTGCCGAAATCATGACGGAATCAGGGATGATCGGGCAATTATCGAATAGGCTTGCCATCATTTTTGGCAGTTCGTATTTGTTCATTTCGCCATTCATTGGCGGATTAGGAGGCTATCTTACAGGAAGCAATACTGGATCAAATGCGATGTTTATTCCGCTCCAGGCACATACGGCAAAACAACTAGGCATTTCAAATGAGCTGATTATCGCGATCCAAAATGCAAGCGGCTCTCATGCGACGATGGGCTCTCCATTCAGAGTGGTGTTAGGCGCCGAGCTTTGCAACGTCCGGGAAGAACAAACAAGGCTGATCAAAGAAATAGCGTTCATTGTTGTTGGAGCGCTGCTTATTATTAGTGTCATGAGCTTTTTCCTGCATTGAGGCATTTAGACGAATAAATTGGTGGAATAGACGAATAAAAGTTTTCTCAGACGAATAAGTGGATGATTTTGACGAGTAAACGTCCTTCATAGACGAATAAGTGCCCGGATTAGACGAATAAAAAGACTCCGTTGATAAATAAAGGTTCGCAGAGGAGAAGAAGTGGCATGGATGGACCAAAAAAAGCCGCCTGTATAAAAAACAGCGGCTTTCTCCGATTAGTTCGTTGAAATTCCCCTTGCTTTCCAGATGGCATCGATTTGCGACGCGTGGGCACCTCCATATAAAGCCATGTCCGCTTGTTTGATCGCTTTTGCCCCATCGTGGAACGTTGCGTTCGGTGTCAGTGACCAGTGGGATTGCAAAATGATTTTCGTTGCGACATCGCGGCCAAACGCCTGAGCCATCTCGTATAAGCCCTGTGACCATATTTCGCCATCCGCATGAACTTCCCCGCTCCAGTCTTTCGGATACACTTTGTTCTCATCCAAACGGCGGAGGCAAGGCGGATTGGAAGATGAATAAGAGGTTGCATCCCATTCGGCGACACAGGCTTTGCCGAAGCTGGCGCTTGATGTCGCATCTTCGTAGGTGGCGCCTAAAAAGTCTCCGAATCCTTCTCCCATCGCCCCGCCTTCCGCAGAATTCCCAAAGCCTGGAACCTGATTGTCCTGGATAGAATGGCCGTATTCATGAATAATGACGCCTGCATCTTCTGCATCATCCACGCCTCCCGAGCCAAATGTCAATTCTTTTGTAGAAGGGGAGTAAAACGAATTATCCTGTGTATACGTATTGACGTTCGCCTTTATTGAACGGTTGTTAATGTTTGTAAAACCGAGAGATTGAATGTAGCGTTGCTCCGTATCAATATGATAATAGGCCATTACATCTTCAAAGCTGTCTGATGAACGGGTAAAGTTGAACGTATTGGTTGCCGAATACGTTTTCGCTTTCGAGTTAATGTTAGCATATGTTCCGCGTAAATACCCGGATCCGTCCAATCCTAAAAGTGTAACCGCTTTCAATTGATGGTTAAGCGCGGTTGAATCTTTATCGCGGTTATCGTTTAAACCGGCCGCCGACCCTTGGGACTCCACAGGGTTCGGTAAAAATACTTTGCCAGAGCCCGTAGCGTGCTGAAGCAAATCTTTTTTCTTTAAAACGGTTCCGTCCCCGGCGTGGACATACGTTTCCCACTCGTTACCTTGATCATCTGTTTTCACAATCACACGATAGGTCGGAATGGCAACGCCATCTTTAATGATATAGCCGAATTCTTTAGAATCTGCCATCCACTTTTCGGCCGTTTTGGTTTTCATCGAATGGACCGCTTTCTTTTCGGCCTCATCTTTTGACAGCTTGTCCTTAATGGTTTCTACTTTTTCATAAGGCGTGTAGTCTGATACGACGAGCGCGACCTTTCCATGAGGGGCAACGGTAACTGTAACTTCCTTCGTAAAAACAGGGGCGTTGTTGATCGTCTGCTCGAACCGGACGTAGGAACCATGTTGAGTAGAAATGGTTGTGACATACTTTAGATCGGAAAGATTGCTTTTCATTTTGTAGGTTTTTGCATGTTTTTTCAAGTATTGTTCTGCTAGAGTACGAGTGTCGAACTCTTTTTTTTCAGTTGCTTTTACAGGCATGTTCGTTTTTGCGGCGACAGTTGAAACAGATGCTGTAAGCAATATAGCGGTTGATAAGGCGGCAATTACTTTTTTACTTTTTCCCATACAATCTCCCCTAACGATTATTTTTTGAATTTTCATAATCATCATATGGTAAAAAAATGAAGTGGACAATAGGCCGTTCGACGTAGAAAGTCGACAATGGCAAAGGGATATTACTATGACTTAAGTAGGAGAGGGTCATTTCTTTTCTAACGGGTTACAGCAAACGAAAATAATAGATCAATTGTCCTATTTTGATTTTTTATAAATGGATGTTGATCAAGACCACTCCCATGTTAATAGGCTTTTAGTAAGAAATGCCCATATCTAAAGCCGGTGGTATGAATAGGAGAATAGATGTATTATTATATGAAAATTCTAAACTATTAAACATAACGAGGAGGGAATGAAATGGGAAAAGTTTCAAAATTGGTCGTTGGAGTTGCACTATTTATCTTCGTCCTTTCAGGCTGCGGGTCAAATATGACAAAAACAGCCAATGGGGAAAAGGTTGAATTAAATGAAAATGGCGTCTTTCATTACGCCGTTTCAGGTGAATTTGCCCCATTTAGTTTTGTGAAAAAAGACGGGTCACTTGACGGGTTTGATGTTGCCGTCGGTCAGGCGATTGCCAAAGAATTAGGGGTTAAGCCGAAAGTGAGCCAGTTTAAGTTTTACGGGATTATTTCCGCAGTGAAAACGAATCGGTTTGACGCGGCGGTCGCCAGTCATACGATCACACCGGAGCGAAAGAAATCGGTCAATTTTTCAACTCCTTATTACTACTCGGGCCCTGTTCTTTACGCGAAGCCGAATAGCGATATTAAAGACGTGTCTGATTTAAAGGGGAAAAGTGTTGCGGTTTCAAAAGGGTCGACATATGAAAAAGAAGCTTCCAAATATACAAAAGATATTGCCGTTTATGATTCCGATGTCACGGCGCTTCGGGCATTAAGCGATGGAAAGCATGATGCAGTGATTACCGACTCGATTACCGGAAAGCAGGCGATAAAAAAAGGATTTAAAGTGAAAGAAGTAAAAGTATTGGGAGTCAGTGAACAAGGAATTGCTGTTTCAAAAAAAGATACGCATTTATTGAAGGCAGTTAATAAAGCACTCGACCATTTACGGAAAACCGGCAAGTTAAAAGAGTTAAGTGAAAAATACGTCGGTGCTGACATTACGGAAAAACCGTAACAAGAATACTTGGTTTGCGAGAAAGGAGTGATTGACTTGCCCTGCAATTCGCCATTTTTTTAACGTATTGATCGATAGCTATCCTTTATTTTTAAAAGGGCTCGGCTGGACGATCGCCATTACTGCCGTTTCAATTTTAATTGCGATTGTCATCGGCCTATTCTTCGCCTTTTTAAAAATATCCAACAATAAAATTTTAAACGGGATTGCTAATGCCTACATTGCGATTATTCGAGGAACGCCTTTAATCGTCCAAATTTTCATCTTTTATTTTGGATTGACGCAATTAGGGATTTCTGCCTATTGGTCCGCGACTCTGGGACTCGCTTTGCATAACGGCGCGTATATTGCCGAAATTTTCCGGGGGGCTATCCAATCGATCAGTAAAGGCCAGCTCGAAGCCGGGCGATCGCTCGGAATGAGTGCGTCAACGACGATGAAGGAAGTCATTTTACCGCAAGCATTCCCGCGCGCCCTTCCGCCGCTCGGGAACCAGTTTATCATCGGTTTGAAAGATTCTTCACTGGCCGCTTTTGTGTCATTGGCAGAGCTTTTTAATGTGGCAACAACCCAGGGAGCACGAACCTTTGACGACTTAACCTATTTGATTATCGTAGCCTGTTATTATTTCGCCCTTGTCCTACTATTGACAGGACTGGTCCATTTAATGGAAAGGAAGCTTGCGGGAAGGGAAGAGTAGTTGATTCAAAAATTAGAATTGTCAAAATAGACTGTTGACTCCGCGTAGAGATGGTTGCTATAATAAGAGCAGTCAAATCGATAAAAAAGTAACTGTGGAATCTATATGACTTCGTTTCCCGAAGCATTCAAGTAGATCAGAGCCAGTTATATCATGTTTTTTCAATGATATAGCTGGCTTTGTTTTTGTTTAACGATAAAAATTAGCAGATCAGAGCCATCGATGTTGTGGGCTTTTAAGTTCGAAGTAGAAGTGCCACTCTGATCAAAGTTAAGTTTTTAACAAAGGATGGTGAACAATGTTGCCGGGACCTTTAAGCGGGATAAGAATAGTAGATTTAACAAGAGTGTTAGCCGGTCCTTTTTGCACGATGATTTTGGGAGATTTAGGGGCGGATGTCATTAAAGTCGAAGCTCCAGGGGGAAGCGATGAAACGAGAGAGTGGGGACCACCGTTTGCTGGCGGAGAAAGTGCTTACTATTTGTGTGCGAATCGGAACAAGAGGGCGATGACGGTCAACTTGAAGACAGAAGAAGGCAGAAAGATTATCAAAAAATTAATCAACACGTCCGACGTTGTCATTGAAAATTTCAAAAGCAAAACGATGGAGAAATGGGCTTTAGATTATGAAACAATGAAAAAAGCGAACCCGAAAATCATTTATTGTTCAATTACGGGATTCGGCCATAACGGTCCGTATGAACATCTTCCAGGCTATGATTTTATCATTCAAGCGCTCAGCGGATTGATGAGTATTACCGGGAGTGAAGAGAGCGGGCCGATGAAGGTCGGAGTCGCCATTTCCGACGTTTTGACAGGGCTGTATGCAGTGATCGGCATTCTTGCAGCCATCAATGAAAGGAATCGTTCAGGAGAAGGGCAGAACATCGACCTTTCGTTATTTGACTCACAATTGAGCACTCTTGTCAATGTCGCAAGCAATTTTCTCATTTCTGGAAACGTGCCAGGGCGGCTCGGGAATCAACATCCGAATATCGTTCCCTATCAATCGTTCGAAACGCTGGACGGCGAGATTGTCATTGCTGTAGGAAATGACAATCAATTTCGGAAACTATGT
Source organism: Fictibacillus sp. Mic-4 (assembly GCF_049843615.1). Lineage (NCBI taxonomy): Bacteria > Bacillati > Bacillota > Bacilli > Caryophanales > Fictibacillaceae > Fictibacillus > Fictibacillus sp. Mic-4. The sequence goes on from NZ_JBBHZM010000007.1 coordinate 30,255, forward strand.
GGGCTGCTTAATCTGGCCGGCTTATCAGACGATCCGAAGTTTAAGACCAATCCCTGCCGACTTGAAAACCGTACGGAACTGATCGGCATTCTTGAAAAATCGCTGAAAGAAAGAACGACGAAGGAATGGATTGAACGTTTGAATGAACAGAAAATTCCATGTGGTCCGATCCGGACAATGAAAGAAGTATTTGAGGATGAACATGTTCATGCGCGCGAAATGGTGGTGAACGTCAATCATCCGAAAGCTGGCCAAATTCAGCTTGTCGGAAGTCCTTTAAAGCTATCGAGAACACCGGTTGGGATGAACAGACATCCCCCGCTTGCCGGTGAACATACGGATGAGATTTTAGCGGAATTAGGCTATTCGGAAAAAATCATTCAAGCTTTTAAAGAGCAAAAAATCGTTTAGGAGGAAGGATTCATGATGGATTTCAGTTTTACAGAAGAACAAGAGATGGTAAGAAAAATGGTGCGCAATTTCGTGGACAAGGAAATCATGCCGTATATTGGCGAATGGGATGCGAATCACCATTTCGAACCCCGCATCCTAAATCGGCTGGGTGAATTGGATTTAATGGGCGTGTGCATTCCTGAGGAGTATGGCGGAAGTGGCATGGACTACAACACGCTTGCGATCGTTTGTGAAGAATTAGAAAGAGGCGACACCGCTTTTCGGACGGCAGTTTCCGTTCATACAGGCTTAAACAGTCTCACATTGCTGCAATGGGGGACAGAAGAACAAAAGCAAAAGTATTTAATTCCACAGGCAAAAGGGAAAAAAGTCGGAGCATTCGGGCTGACCGAACCGAATGCGGGCTCGGATGTGGCAGCCATCCAGACGACCGCTGTTAAAGACGGCGACTACTATATTTTAAACGGTTCAAAAACGTGGATCTCGCTCTGTGATGTGGCCGATCATTTTCTCGTCTTTGCTTATACCGATAAAAACAAAAAACATCGCGGCATCTCCTGTTTTATTGTCGAACGGACGATGGAAGGATTTTCGTCGAAAGCGATTAAAGGGAAGCTAGGCATTCGCGCGGGCAATACAGGAGAAATCTTTTTTGACAACATGAAAGTCCCGAAAGAAAATCTTCTCGGCGAAGAAGGGGAAGGCTTTAAAATTGCGATGTCGGCTCTTGATAACGGAAGGTTCACCGTTGCTGCCGGGGCATGCGGGACAATTATGGCCTGTTTAGAGGCGAGCGTGAAATATTGTGAAGAACGGAAAACGTTCGGCAAAGAAATCGGAAAGCATCAGCTCGTTCAGCAAATGCTCGCGAAAATGGAAGCGGGGCTCGAAATATCAAGGTTGCTCGTTTATCGAGCCGGCTGGTTGAAAAATCAAGGAAAACGGAATACGCGCGAGACGTCTCTTGCGAAATGGCAGGCGTGCGACTTTGCGAACGAAGCAGCAAATGACGCCGTCCAAATCCACGGAGCGTACGGCTATTCGAATGAATATCCGGTTGAACGCTATTTGCGCAACTCGAAAGCGCCGGTCATTTACGAAGGCACGCGGGAAATCCATACGATCATGCAGGCCGAATACGTCCTTGGATACCGTAAGGATAAAACGTTGCGCAAAATGCTTCCGGCCTGGCCATTTAAAAAATCACTAAATGAAATTCATTAAATTTGTTTAAGCGCATGGAAAATTCATGCGCTTTTTATGTTACTATGATTCTAGTTATCTACAACAAGAAGGGGTAAAAGACTATGCATGATATCCATCTTCAACTGTTGCTGTTCATCATCATCGCAGGATTTATCGCGGCATTCATCGATTCTGTCGTCGGGGGAGGCGGACTTATTTCCATACCGGCTTTATTATTTGTCGGGCTTCCTCCTTCCGTTGCATTAGGAACGAATAAGCTGGCAAGCACCGTTTGTTCGCTCACAAGCATGGCTTCTTTTATGAAATCCGGCCAAATTAATTTAAAGTTCGTCTTAAAGCTGTTTCCGCTTGCGGTGCTCGGTTCGGTTTCAGGCGCCTATATTGTCAGGCTCATCCCATCGGAAAACTTGAAACCGCTCGTCCTTTGTTTATTGATCATCGTGACGATTTATACGATTTTCAAAAAAAACTGGGGGACGGTGTCCACCTTTAAAGGGATGACGAAGAAAAAGATGGTCATTTTCGGAATCGTCGTCTTTGCGATCGGGTTTTACGACGGCTTTCTCGGCGGCGGAACGGGCTCCTTTTTCTTATTTTCGCTGCTTGCTGTCGGCTTCAGTTTCGTTGAAGCGTCAGGAAATGCGAAAGTGCTTAACTTTGGCAGCAACATTGCCGCAGTCATCACCTTTATTGCGCTGGGGTCTGTCAATTATGCATATGGGATTCCAATGGCCCTTGCCATGATGGCGGGGGCACTTGTCGGTACGAATTTTGCCATTAAAAAAGGTGCAGGTTATGTTCGCCTATTATTTATCGTCGTCACTGTCATTTTAATCGGGAAAAATTTATGGGATTATGTCGGTCACAGGTTGTTCCACTAAAATGTTTACGGGGCGATGGATTGCGGTATAGTTTTACTGAAGGAGGAATTTCAAATGGAACTGATCGTCTACTTAGCAGGACAAATTCATGATGACTGGCGTGAGAAAATCAAATTGAAAGCGGAAGAAATGAAGCTTCCATTAACGTTTGTCGGTCCGATGGAAGATCATGACCGCTCGGATAACGTCGGAGAAGAAATTATCGGCAAGCAGCCAAATCCTGTTTTAAAGGATGAAGCGGCTTCCAGCATCAACATTTTGCGGACGGAAATTTTACTGAGGAAAGCGGATGTCGTCATCGCCCTGTTTGGTGAAAAGTACAAGCAGTGGAATACGGCAATGGACGCGGCGACAGCCATCGCTATGCAAAAGCCGCTCATTTTAATCCGGCCGGAAAGCCTTCATCACCCGCTTAAAGAACTGTCCAACAAAGCGCAGGTCGTTGTTGAGACGCCAGAGCAAGCTTTAAAAGTTTTATCCTACATTTTTGAATAATTAAATGGAACAGGCATCGTTATGACAGCGATGTCTGTTTATTATTTGGAGAGAAATGGATTCAGTTCTTCAATTTTTGGTAAAATTTGTTGACCCTTCATTCGTATTAGTGTACTATGTAACTAGAACACTAATTCAGTGGAACAATAGGTGGAATTGGAGGATCACATATGAACGTTTGGCGTGGATTATTGAAAAAGGAGTATCGCCTTGGGCTTCCGGTGATGGTGATTGAATTATCGGTCCTTTTTCTTTGCATCGGCTTCGCTTTTTTTCTCGAATGGAAAACTGGCCGTCCGGATTTTTTAATCGTTACATCAGTGATGTTGCTGTTTTTTCATTGTTTTTTTCTATTTGTTTATATGCCGGTAAGTTTGGCTTTGGAAAAAAAGAGAATGCATTTATGGCTGCACAACCCCGCATCGGGAGCCGTCTTGCTTAGTGCTAAAATGGCAGCCGGACTACTATTCATGGTCGCCTCGCTCTTCATTACAAGTTTGTTCGTACTGTATTCCTGCGTTTTTCATTATGATGTTTTTCAAGAATCGAATGTAACGGGACTACACATTTTTCGAATCGGCATATTGATCATCCTCCATATCATTGTGACTTCTTTACAATTAGGGATTTGGATCAGTTTCATCTGGGGAATGGATCAATTGCTCCAAAGGCTCGTAGGAAAAGTAGCAAGCGGAGTAGCGGTTGCCCTGTTCTTTATCGGTTCTGTATGGCTGTTGACGAAAATGGCTTCCAGTCAGGTGTACACGTATTTAACCCATTGGGGGCAGATTCATGTTGTATCATTATTTACCTCCGATCAACTTGACGTTAAAAATTTCAGTTATAACCTGTATATTGGTGAATTGGTCTTTGACTCACTTGTAGCCCTTCTTTTATTTTTTATAACCAGTTGGATCATCGATAGAAAAGTTGAGGTGTAGCCAATGGGAGAAGAATTTAATGCGTCGAAGCCCATTTACTTTCAATTGGCAGAACGAATCAATCGGCAAATTTTGCGCAAAGAATTGCAAGCAGGAGACAAGCTGCCATCGGTGAGGGAAATGGCGATTCAGTCAGGCGTCAATCCTAACACGGTGCAACGGACGTACAGTGAACTGGAAAGGATGGGGATTGTGGAAACGAAAAGGGGACAAGGGACGTTTGTGACCGAAAATGAATCCATATTAGTCGAGCTTAGGGAAAGGTTGAAGGAAGAACAAATATCCAGCTTTGTGGACGATATGAAGGAAATGGGGTTTACGGTCGAAGAGATGATGAAAGGCCTTGAAGAGCATATCAGGGCAAGGGAGGGGAATAAGGCATGATTGAGTTTAAAAATGTTTCGAAACGATATTGGAAGCATCAAGCGTTAACAGATGTGACCTTCACTCTCCCATCAGGTAAAATTATCGGCATTGTAGGGGAAAATGGAAGCGGGAAATCGACCACCTTAAAGTTAATGGCCGGTTTAATTTGTCCTACAAAAGGAACGGTTATCGTTAATGGAGTTCCTATGGACAGAAGAATGGCAAAAGCCGTTTCCTATTTGTCGGAGTTGGACGTGTATTATCCGTTTACCGTTGAAGAGACGATTCAGTTCTATGCCTCTCAGTTTGCCGATTTCAGCCTGGAAAGAGCGGATGAAATTGCAGCATTCATGAAGTTAGATCGAAAAAAAAGGGTGAAAAGCTTATCGAAGGGAAGTCGCGGCCGTCTGAAAATGGTTTTGACACTTGCCCGCGAAGCCCCGGTCATTTTAATGGATGAGCCTTTTTCCGGACTGGATCCCATGGTCCGGGATGCGATTGTTAAAAGTTTAATTTCTTTTTTGGATATCGAACATCGGACGATTGTTATTACGACGCATGAATTGAAAGAAATCGAGCCGCTGTTAGACATGGCCGTAGCGCTTAAAGAAGGAGAATTGATCGGCATTCGGGACGTAGAAGAACTTCGGGATGATGAAAACCTCAGCATTGTTGATTGGATGAAACAGCAGTATGAGTAATGAATCTTACAAAACTGTAAGGTTGTGTAAGGTAAATCGATAGTTTGACATTAGACTTTCAACTATTATTGATGATGGAATTAAGGAACAATGAAATAAAGAAAAATTGTTGGAGGTTCATTCAAATGTCTTTTTCCCAATTGAATGTCGATCTGTTCCGTTCAATCAACGACCTTGGCGGCCAATATCCGGCTTTTAATCCGGTTGCGGTATTTCTGGCGGAAAATATGCTGTATGTTCTTATTTTAGGAATGATCGTCTATTGGTTTACAAGAAGAGAAAAAAATAGGCTAATGGTTTTTAATGCGGCGGCTGCGGCTGTCATTGCCGAAGCCTCAGGCAAAATGGCAGGCTTGATATACTCCCATAACCAACCGTTTGCGTCGCTTCCACATGTGAATAAACTGATTGAACATGCCGTGGATAATTCTTTTCCAAGCGATCATTCGATTTTGTTTTTTTCCATTTGTGCATCCTTTTGGCTGATGCGAAGAAAAGAAGGATGGGTATGGCTGATTCTCGCCATTTGTGTAGCAATCTCTCGTGTGTGGGTTGGCGTTCATTATCCTGTAGATGTTTTGGCCGGAGCCTTTATCGGCATCACTTCAGCATTGTTCGTTTATTGGATCGTTCCAAATATTTCCTTTATTCAACGATTGCTGTTAATTTATGAAAAAGCAGAACAACGTGTTTTGCCATCAAAAAACAAATCGAGAAATTTATAATTGTTAAGAGGAGGAAGAAAGATGAGTCAAACACCGATTGTGCAAATTCAAAATTTAAAAAAGAAGATCGGGAATAAAACGATCATTCACGGACTTACATTCGATATATATAAAGGGGAAGTCTTTGGCTTTCTTGGGCCGAATGGCGCCGGGAAAACGACAACGATCCGGATGATGGTCGGATTGATGGGAATTACGGAAGGAAAAGTGTTAATTAAAGGGAACGACATTAGTAAAAATTTCAAAGAAGCGATTTCACATATTGGGGCGATCGTTGAAAATCCTGAAATGTACAAGTTTTTATCCGGGTATAAAAATTTAATCCACTATAGCCGGATGGTCAAAGGTGTGACAAAAGAGCGGATTAAAGAAGTCGTGAAGCTTGTCGGGCTGGAGGATGCCATTCACAATAAAGTGAAAACGTACTCGCTCGGAATGCGCCAGCGATTAGGAATTGCCCAGGCGTTGCTTCATTCGCCATCTGTCTTAATACTTGATGAACCGACAAACGGGCTCGATCCGGCGGGCATCCGCGAAATTCGCCATTACTTACGGAAATTGGCCCAGGAAGAAGGTCTGGCTGTCATCGTGTCCAGTCACTTGCTCGCCGAAATGGAATTGATGTGTGACCGGATCGGCATCTTGCAAAATGGCCAATTAATCGGAGTGCAAAACATCACTGAATTCGTGAGCGGAGAGGAACAAAAAACGGTCCGCTTTCATGTTGAGCCTGTCGAAAAGGCCCAACGCATTTTTGCGGCTAAACTGAATGACGGGGCGATAACAACAGGTGAAGATTACATCGACGTTCTTCTCGAGAAAGAAGCGATTCCGGACATTGTCATTGATTTAGTCGAAGAAGGGATCAAGATTTACGGAATTTCGGAAATGACGAAAACGTTAGAGGAGAAGTTCCTTGAAGTGACTGGAGGGAAACAAGTTGGCTAATTTTATTGGACTAATCCGAAATGAAAATATGAAAATTTACCGTAGAATCGGAAGCATTATTATGCTCCTTCTATTAGTTGGCGGGATCGTTTTAATGGGGGTCATTGAAAAAACGACGACGGAGAAGGCAAACGATGCAAATTGGAAACAGGCGGTAACGAAAGAGATTAAAGAAGACAAAAAAACGCTGAATGAAAAATTGCCGGATGACATTAAAAAACATGTGAAAAGGAACATTGCGATCAATGAATACCGGCTTGAGCATAATATAAAGCCGATTCAATCTGACAGCCTCTGGGGTTTTGTCGATAATACGAGTGATTTAGTAAGTGTCATCAGCATTTTTACAATTATCATTGCCGGAGGAATTCTGGCCAGTGAATTTTCGTGGGGGACGATTAAACTGTTGTTAATCCGCCCTGTTAGCCGAACGATGGTGTTGTTCTCTAAATATATCGCCACTCTTTTATATGCGGTTTTCATGTTAGTCGTTTTATTTGCCGTTTCATGGATTTTAGGCGGTATTCTATTCGGATTTGAAGGAGTTTCTGCGCCATATTTAGCCTATACCGATGGAAAAGTCGTTGAGCAAAACATGGTTCTTCATATTATGAGCACATATGGATTAAACTGTATCAGCCTGATTATGATGGTCACATTTGCCTTTATGATGTCAACCGTTTTCCGCAATAGCTCGCTCGCCATTGGCATCTCCATCTTTTTAACGATGGGCAGCTCTATTGCCATTCAAATTTTGCATAAGTATGATTGGGTGAAATATGTGTTATTTGCAAACACCGATTTAACACAATATACGACAGGCACCCCGCTAGTTGAAGGCATGACCCTTGGCTTTTCACTTACCGTTCTCGCGGTTTACTTTATCATTTTCGTAGCACTTTCCTTAGTTGTATTTAACAAACGGGATGTAGCGGCTTAATAAATTATGATAAGTTCTCGAATTTTAAAAGATGTTATGAGATAATTAAAATCTACCGTTCTTTGGAAAAAAGGATGGTAGATTTTGTCTTACTGTTCATAATTGGATGAAAGAAAAATAAAAAGGTTTTTTATGGCGTATTCAGGATAAGAATGAAAGTAGAGGAAAAAGTAACTCGTTTAGCGGACGTGCTCATGTAGAGGGGGAAAGACTGCAAAACATGAATGAAATGACAAAACGTTTATTGAAAATAGGGAAGATCCTTTTTCCTATTTTATTGATTACCTTTATCTTTTTTCAAGGCAAAAAAGAATTGGCCGGGCTCTCGCTTAAAGATTCAATAAAAGCAATTAAAGAAATTCCAAATGGCGGCTTTCTACTTGCGGTTGCCGTTGGTGCACTTGCGGTTGCTACGATGTTTTTTTATGATTATATTCTTGTCCGGTCATTAAAGACTGAAATCCCTGTTCAAAAGATCTTTCGTGTATCATGGATCGCGAATACGTTTAACGGTATTTTAGGTTTTGGCGGTTTAATTGGCGCAAGCCTGCGGGCGATGCTTTATCGCGAGCATGTCGATGATGGAAAACAGTTGTTAAAAGGAATCGCCTGGATGGCTCCTGCGGTTATTAACGGTTTATCCATATTGGCGCTTCTCTCTTTATTTAACGTCTTTCCGGCTCATGTCGTTCTTGATGAAAAAGTATGGATGTGGGTTGTATTTGTCGGTGTCGCATTAATCGTCCCCGCCTATATTTTAGTTTCAAAATTAAAAAAGAGCGATTCGATTTCCCCGAAATATACGCTCATGTATTCTGCCGTCTCATTCGTTGAGTGGCTGTCTGCGGGCGTTGTTCTCTATGTCATTTTGAAATTGACGGGGATTGATTTGACATTTGCACAAACGATCGGCGTTTATACGGTTGCTGCAACGGCCGGTGTTATCAGTTTGATCCCCGGTGGCTTTGGGTCGTTTGATTTAATGTTTTTAATTGGGATGCAAGCGTTTGATATTGAAAAAGGCGCTGTATTAACCGCGCTTCTTTTATATCGGATTGCTTATTATTTTATTCCATTCGGGTTAGGTCTTGTTTTTGCCGCACTGGAAATGACGGGTGTGGTCATGAAAAAGATGGACGATAACCGTTTTTTAACGCCGGCCATTGAAACAACAGGTGTAATCTGGACATTGCAGCGCCAATTTTTTATACGGCTTGGTTCATGGTCGCTTTCTGCCCTTATTCTTCTTTCAAGTTTATGGATTTTCATGCTCGTCTCATTTGAAGTCGTTTATTTATTAGCGAGCGGTGGAGCGGATTTTGAACTTCCGGTCCAGCTCATCTATTTAGACCATGCGCTTACCTTTGGTTGCGGGCTTATCCTTTTATTTTTAGTAAAGGAAATTTACCGGAAAACGAAACGGGCGTATTACATGGCGATTATCGCTCTAGTTGCCGCCAGCATCTTAAATTTGTTGACGTTATGGGTGTTGGTCGCGATTATTTTATTAATTGTCGCAGGGTTATTGTATACGCTCAGGGGCCGGTTTAAACGAAGAAGCCTGCCGTTTACGTCAGCAAGCGTATTCCATATGATCATTCTTTCGATCATCACGTTATGCCTGTTTGTCTGGCTGACAAAATTGCTGCTAGATTTAAGCGGTTATACAGGCTCATATATCGGATTATATTCTGTGACGTTTTCTGCGTTCCTCTTTGCCTGCATTTATATTACCGTCTTTGTCATCATTTTTGACAAAGCCCATGATCAGCTGCCGGGGGAAGAGGCGGATGATAAGAAGCTCGAGGCGTTTCTGGCAAAGCATGGCGGAAATGTATTGAGCCATCTCGGGTTTTTAGGCGATAAACGGTTTTATTTTAGCAGTGACGGAAAAGCGATGCTGCAATTTGCGAAAGTGGGAAAACGGCTTGTTGTTTTAGGGGATCCTTTTGGGGAACCTTCTTCAATCCCTGCCATTTTAAAAGAATTTACGGATGAGACCGACCGCTATGGTTATTATTGCATTTTTTATCAAATCAGCGGCCAGCTGATGGCCTTATATCATGATCTTGGCTACAATTTCTTTAAATTAGGCGAAGAAGCGGTCATTTCGCTAGACTCGTTCACCATATCAGGGAAAAAACGGGCCGGGTTGCGCGCGACGTTCAATCGTTTTGAACGTGAAGGGTATACGTTCGATGTCCATCACCCGCCATTTTCTGAAGATTTTTTTCAGGAGTTGCGCCATGTTTCTGATGCGTGGCTAGGAACGAAAAAAGAAAAAGGATTTTCATTAGGCTATTTTGATGAAGACTATTTATCACGTGCTCCGATTGCCACGCTTTCGGATCAAGATGGGAAAATTGTCGCCTTTATGAATTTCATGCCGGTTTATCAGCCTGGGCAGTTATCGGTTGATTTAATGCGGTATTATCCCGATTCACCTGGCGGTATTATGGATGCCATGCTCATTCATTTATTGAATTGGGCGAAAGAAAATGGGTACAAGTACTTTAATATTGGAATGGCGCCTTTATCGAATGTCGGCCAGGCGAAAACCGCATTTTTGTATGAACGGATTGCGGCGGCTATCTTCAACAAAGTGCGCTATATGTACAGTTTCAGCGGGTTACGGAATTTCAAAAGCAAATATAGCCCGATTTGGACTGGGAAATATTTAGCCTATGGGAAAAGAGGATCACTGGCGGCTACGATTATCCTTGTCACACATTTAATCGGGAAAAAACAGAAGTAAAGCAAATTTGTCTTGAAGGAGAGGTTGGAATGGAAGGGAAATGGTTGAAAGTGATCGTCCATGCGAGCACATGGTTTGCACCTATCCTCGTTCCTTTAATCGTCTTGCTTTTAAGCGGCGATAAAGAGGTAAGAAGAATTTCACTGCAAGCATTAGTTTTTCATATTGTAATGGGAGTACTCATCTGGCTATCCATCGTTTTTTCGTTTATCCTCATCGGTATTCCGTTTTTGATTATTTTTGGATTAATCGCCATTATCGCACCGATTATGGGGATTGTGTACGCCTTAGGGGATCGTACGTTTAATTACCCGATGATTGGGCGGCTAATAAAGTAAATACAGGCAGCCGATTTTCAATTGAGGAAATCGGCTGTTTTTTTATGATAAGATAAAATGTAGAATTTTAAGAAAAAAGAGAGGAAGATGACGCAATGCGTTTCGGGGCAATTGAAGCAGGGGGAACAAAGTTCGTTTGCGGAATTGGAAATGAAAAAGGGAAGATACTAAAACAGATCAGTTTTCCAACAACAACGCCAGAAGAAACGATGGAACATGTCTATGCCTTCTTTGCGGATGAGAAGCTTGATGCGATTGGAATCGGTTCATTCGGACCCATTGATTTACATAAAAACAGCAGTACATATGGTTTTATCACAAGCACGCCAAAACAGCATTGGAAAAACTTTAATTTTGTAGGCGAGATGAAAAAACGATTCTCTGTGCCCATTGGCTTTGATACAGATGTCAATGGTGCGGCGCTTGGTGAATTATTGTGGGGGGCGGCAAAAGGCCTGGACAGCTGCTTATATATGACGGTCGGGACAGGCATTGGCGTCGGGGCAATCGTTGAAGGACAGCTGCTTCACGGTTTATCTCATCCGGAGATGGGACATATTGTCGTTAAACGCCATCCAGAAGATCCTTTTGAAGGAAATTGCCCGTACCATCAAGATTGCCTGGAAGGAATGGCGGCAGGCCCAGCAGTTGAAAAAAGATGGGGAAGAAAAGGGATGGAGTTAAGTGATATTAAAGATGTGTGGGAATTAGAGGCCTATTATTTGGCTCAAGGTCTGGTCAACTATACTTTAATCTTATCTCCGAAAAAAATGATTTTAGGCGGAGGAGTTATGAAACAAAATCATCTTTTCCCCCTTATTCGCAAAAACGTGAAGGAAATGTTAAACGGCTATATACAAAAAGAAGAACTTCTTGAGAACATTGAGCATTATATCGTTCCGCCAGGTCTGGCCGACAGGGCCGGATTATGCGGCGCTCTTGCTCTTGCAATGAACGCTTTAACGTAATCGGAAAGTTTTTAAAGTTGCGTCTATTGTTCCTGCCAATATAAATCCTTTAATTTTTATTGAGGTCATGTTATTTTATATATAAATAACGAATGATAAAGTCACCTTATAAAAATAATGTTCGGTTTTTGTGATTGGAGGAGGCAAATGATGGCAGCAGTATTATTAAACGGAAAAGAATTAGCGGAAAAGAAACAAGCAGAAATGAAGAGTGAAGTCGAGCATTTGGCGGATAAAGGAATCGTACCTGGATTAGCCGTAATTATTGTCGGTGCCAATCCAGCGTCTCAAACGTATGTCCGTTCGAAAGTGAAAGCATGTGAGAAAGTCGGAATGCATTCCGTCCTGGTTGAACTTCCGGAGACGGTAACGGAAGAAGAACTTCTTGATCAGGTTGAAAAATTTAACAAGGATAACAGTATCCACGGCATTTTAGTGCAACTTCCTTTGCCAGATCATATTTCGGAACAGAAGGTCATTGAAACGATTATTCCAGAAAAAGATGTGGACGGCTTCCATCCGGTGAATGTCGGAAAAATGATGCTCGGCCAGGAATGTTTTATTTCATGTACGCCATACGGAATATTGGAATTGATCAAAGCGTATGAATTGCCGATGGAAGGAAAGCACGTCGTTGTCGTTGGAAGAAGCAATATCGTAGGGAAACCGGTCGGCCAGTTGATGTTGAACGAAAATGCAACGGTTACCTACTGTCATTCAAAAACGGAAAATTTAAAAGAAATCACTTCTCAGGGTGATATTTTAATCGTAGCTGTCGGAAGACCGAAAATGATCGGTAAAGACATGGTGAAAGAAGGGGCAGTTGTCATCGATGTCGGGATTAACCGAATGGAAGACGGAAAGCTTTGCGGCGATGTTGATTTTGAAGACTGTCTCGAGAAGGCTTCTTACATTACACCAGTGCCAAAAGGTGTCGGTCCGATGACGATTACAATGCTGCTTGCAAATACGATCCAATCCGCAAAACGAGCGTATTCCATCTAATAAAGTAAAAAGCATGCAATCTAAAGAAGCAGGTTGCATGCTTTTTATGTAGAGTTTAGAGTTTTGCTTGATTTATTGATTTGAAATTTATTTTACAACGCGTTTTGCGTCAGCGTAAGTGCTTTTCCAGTACTTTGTGGATAATGATTGAACTTTAACGCCTTTTGTCGTAGCTGCAATAAATTGATCCTTCCCTAAGTAAATACCGGCAAAAGAAACGTTCTTGCCGTCCAGCTTAAAAAATACTAAGTCTCCAGGCTGCAATTTCTTTTGTGGAACGGAAACTGCATTTTTGTTTTTATATTGCTGGTCAATCGTACGCGGTAAGGTGGCATTCACGGCTTGTTTGTATACATACTGAGTAAATCCGGAAGCATCGAACCCTTTAACCGTTGTTCCGCCATATTTATAAGGCTTCCCTTCTAGCGTCCTGGCAAAAGAGGCAATTTGTTCGCCTTTAGAAGCTTTTGCGGCATACGCTGAATTCGAAAATGGCGAGAAAAGGATCGTTGCTGCAAGCAACAATGTAGATAAGACAACAAGCAATACGTTTGCTCTGCGAATGATGGTTGTCATTTGAAATTCCCCCAATGATTTTTCTCAATAGTTTGAAGAAAGTTTAACTACGCTTAAGCGATAAAAAGTACAAAGTATAGAAAAACGAAAGCTAACGCTATTCATACGTTACGCTAAGCCAAGTTTTTCTGCTGTAGTTGATCAACTGAAATTATCTTAAATCAACTTCCAAATGAAGTGGTTACAAAAAAGTTACAATTTATATTCTGTATTTAAACTTTTTTAATGTGGTAAAAACAGTGGTGCGAACAGAACGTCCTTTATTTGAACAATTGAATATCGATAAAAGTGATGGGATTAATTGAAATTAAGTATTGACAAAATCAGAATCATCCATTAAATTGTAGTATACAATTGCATAGTATGAACGGATTCTTATCAAGAGAGGTGGAGGGATTTGGCCCTATGATGCCTCGGCAGCGGGTTCTCGCTTGAGAATACTGTGCCAATTCCAACAAGCAAGGGTAGTTTGCTTGATAGATAAGAAGAGCGACGTGACTTTACATATTCGTGCCCTCTTCTTGCTTTGATAAGAAGAGGGCTTGCTTTTTGTATCAATCAACGAAAGAGGGGGAGACGATGGGTGAATTGTCAAAAGCCGTCAAGAAGCGAAAAGACGAACTCATTAACAAGCTGATTCTGCATCATGTTTATAAAGCTTCGGATGGCTCTCAACTATATGAATTGCCGCTAAAGGATTTGGAAAGAGAGTACGAGCTTGTGAAAGAAAATTCAAAAACGCAAATCCAAAGATAAAAGACAGGCTATTGGCGCCTGCCTTTTATAATGTCCCACGGCTATTAATCGCGGGATGGCTTCTGTGGAAACATTTCTGAAAGTAATTGATAAGAGTTGAGTTTATCGTTGAAATCATGGGTAATGGTTACGACCATTAACTCGTCGGTCTCGTAGTCATTGCTTAACTGAAGGAGTTGTTGTTTCACTTGTTCTGGAGCACCGACGATCATCCGCTTGCGATTTTCCCTGATTCGGATCAGGTCGTAAGTCGTATAAGGATAATTGAGCGCCTGTTCAATCGATGGCACGCCGTTCCGCCGCTCTCCTTTCTCAAGCATTAAAATCGATAAATCCAGGCTGGAGGCGATTCTTTCCGCTTGTTCTTCCGTATCCGCACATATGGCAAATATGGCGGCGATCACTTTCGGTTCAGCGAGCAGGGATGACGGCTGGAACGCTTCACGATACGCTTTTGCTACGGCAGGTCCGTCAATGCCGTTGATAAAATGGGCAAACGTAAAGGGGATTCCTTTTTCAGCCGCCAGTCTTGCGCTAGATCCGCTAGAGCCAAGCATCCAGATCTCCGGCGCGGTCTCTGGAATAGGGGTGGCCTCTAACCCGCAAAATCGGTGATTTTCATCAACTGCATTATGCAAATAAGCAATCAGGTCATCCACCTGCTGCGGATAATGGTGGATTCCGCGCGTATTCCCTTCTTGCAATGCCATTGTCGCAAGCGGCATGCCGCCGGGGGCACGGCCGATCCCTAAATCGATTCTGCCCGGGTAAAGAGTCTCGAGCATCCTGAAATTTTCCGCTACTTTATACGAACTGTAGTGGGGCAGCATCACTCCGCCAGACCCGACGCGGATGGTTGATGTTTTCGCGGCAAGGTGGGAAATAAGCACTTCGGGGGTCGAACCGGCGAAATTTTTCGTATGGTGGTGTTCTGCCACCCAAAAGCGATGATACCCCATTTTCTCCGTTTCTTGTGCAAGTCGAACGGTATTTTGAACAGCCTCTCTCGGTGTACTTCCGAAAGAGACAGGTGATTGGTCTAATACGCTTAATGTTAACATAATAGTTTCCCTTCAAAAAAATAATATTAACTATATTATCGTTAGTATGAGAAAAGAAGTCTACTAATATGCTTCTTTTTGCAGGCGAATTAAAAGGGATTCTCATTTGAAAAGAGGAAGTAATAACAGACCGGGGGTGTTGAAATGAAAATTTTTCTATTGTTGATGGTACAAGCTTTGATCATGGCCGGATGTTCTGAAAAATCAATCGATAAACCGGCGAATTTTGATTTTGTCTTAAAGTACGGACCGGGTCAAAAAAACGAGATTAACACTTTCGATCAAAAGCTTGTGCTTCAGCTTAATTACAACAAAGTCGTTACTCAATCGGACTTTCAATTGCCGGAAAGCGATATGCATGAAATTTATAAAGAAATGGAGAAAGTAGATATTTTAGGAGAAAAAAATCTAAGCAAAACATGTGAAGAAAAACCCTTTTTGACGTATTACTTAAAAGTCAGGATCAACGATGTTTATCGGACATATCGGTGGACAAGCTGTTCGGTTACGGAAGATGATGAAAACATGATACGAATTGCACAGCTCATTAAGAAAAAGGCGCTTCACAAGCTAAATTAGCAGCACGTTGAAAACTTCTTCGTTCTGTTAATGCTTTATAGGTCTAAAGTCGTGTGTTTTCTACTATTTTTAAGATTATTTTTTGAAAAAGAAGGATTTTAGTTCAAATGTACTGAATATTCTTAATTGAACTCATTCTCATAATCGAAAGATCAGTTCAAAAAATAACAAAGGAGAGATGGTATGAGCAAACCTTCATTGCAATTAAACGAAGCCGTCCCGCTTCAATCGGAAAATCAATTAAAACGCGGCCTTCGGGCAAGGCACATGACGATGATTGCGATCGGCGGTTCCATTGGCACAGGGTTGTTCCTTGCCAGTGGCGGAGCGATTTCTTCCGCCGGGCCAGGAGGAGCTCTCGTCGCCTATGCTGCAATTGGAATTATGGTTTTCTTTCTTATGACAAGCCTGGGAGAAATGGCTTCTTTCATGCCGGTAACCGGATCGTTCAGCACGTATGCGACAAAGTTTGTTGACCCTGCATTAGGGTTTGCCCTTGGATGGAATTATTGGTACAACTGGGCAATTACGCTTGCCGTTGAACTTTCGGCCGGGGCAATGGTGATGGAATTTTGGTTTCCGAAATCTTCACCTATTTTATGGAGCGCCCTATTTCTCGCTATTTTGTTAGCCATCAATGTTTTATCCGTTAAAGGCTATGGCGAGGCGGAATATTGGTTTGCCTTTATTAAAGTGGCGACAATTATTATATTTATCGCAGTTGGCCTCCTCATGATTTTCGGCATTATGGGCGGCGAATCGGTCGGGTTTAAAAATTTCACCGTAAAGGACGCCCCGTTCAGCGGCGGAGTTATGGGGATTCTTGGAGTCTTTATGGTTGCCGGCTTTGCTTTTCAAGGAACGGAGCTTGTCGGGATTGCCGCTGGTGAAAGTGAAAATCCGGAAAAAAATATTCCGAAAGCAATTAAACAGGTGTTTTGGCGCATTTTATTATTTTATGTATTAGCGATTTTCGTCATTGGATTGCTCATTCCTTATACGAATCCGAACTTGCTTCACTCTGACATTAAAGACGTTTCTGTAAGCCCTTTCACCCTTGTGTTTGAGAAAGCGGGACTTGCTTTTGCGGCATCGGTGATGAATGCGATCATTCTTACAGCCGTCTTATCTGCGGGGAATTCGGGGATGTATGCGGCGACCCGGATGTTATGGACACTTGCGAAAGAAGGGAAAGCGCCTCGTTTTCTTGCGAAGGTCAATTCCCGGGGAATACCAATGAATGCGCTCCTCGTTACAACGGTTATTGGAGCAGCTGCTTTTTTATCATCATTGTTTAAAAATGATGCTGTTTACCTCTGGCTATTAAATGCATCGGGCATGTCCGGCTTTATCGCCTGGCTTGGAATTGCCATCAGCCATTATCGTTTCAGAAAAGCTTACATCGCTCAAGGGCGGGATTTAAATGAACTTGTCTACAAAGCGAAGTGGTTCCCGTTTGGCCCATTGCTTTCGTTCATTTTATGTTTGTTCGTCGTTCTTGGACAAAACTACGGAGCTTTTACCGGCGGGAAAATTGATTGGTATGGTGTGGCTGTATCCTATATCGGTTTGCCGTTGTTCATCATCGCCTGGCTTGCTTATAAATGGATAAAGAAAACAAAAATCGTGCCATTGGAAAAATGCGATTTTAGTAGTGAAAATTAAAAATACATGTAACCTTCCTTGACAAACTGGATATACTTTATATATTATCAATAAATAAAAATACTGTTTGGCAGTGAAAGGCGTATAGTATCTGAGCAGCTTTT
Source organism: Fictibacillus sp. Mic-4 (assembly GCF_049843615.1). Classification (NCBI taxonomy): domain Bacteria; kingdom Bacillati; phylum Bacillota; class Bacilli; order Caryophanales; family Fictibacillaceae; genus Fictibacillus; species Fictibacillus sp. Mic-4. The sequence goes on from NZ_JBBHZM010000007.1 coordinate 47,679, forward strand.
CTTTCTAGCGATCCGGGGATGGTGGGAGCCCGGAAGAAAGTTCAGAGAAACGGCAGTCTGGAGCCATTTTGATGAAAGTGGGCATGCAGTTTTTGGTATGCCAATTAGGGTGGAACCGCGTGAGTACAGCTCTCGTCCCTAAGCGTTATGCTTAGGGATGGGAGCTTTTTTTCATTCTATTAATGGATGAAAGTAAAAGAAAGACTGCTGCGCGCTAAAAGCCTGACGATAATCGTAGTTTTTCTAACAAGGAGGATTTTACAATGAAGGTCACAATGGAACAAATCGTGAATCTGGCAAAACAAAGAGGATTCGTTTTTCCGGGTTCAGAAATTTACGGAGGACTTGCGAATACGTGGGATTACGGTCCGCTCGGTGTTGAACTGAAAAACAATGTGAAAAAAGCATGGTGGAAGAAATTCGTTCAAGAATCTCCATACAATGTCGGTCTTGATGCTGCCATTCTTATGAACCCGCAAACATGGGTGGCCTCTGGCCATATCGGCAATTTCAATGATCCAATGATCGATTGTAAACAATGTAAAGCGCGCCATCGTGCCGACAAACTCATTGAGGAAGCAGCGCAAAACGCCGGTCAAGAGATCATCGCAGACGGCCTTTCGTTTGAAGAAATGGAGAAGCTCATTGAAAAGTTTGAAGTCGTTTGTCCGGATTGCGGAGCGCGTGATTTTACGCCGATTCGTCAATTTAACTTAATGTTTAAAACCCATCAAGGAGTGACGGAGTCAAGCGCCAATGAAATTTATCTCCGCCCGGAAACGGCTCAGGGGATTTTTGTCAATTTTAAAAATGTACAGCGAACAATGAGAAAGAAACTTCCATTCGGCATTGCACAAGTCGGCAAAAGTTTCCGAAATGAAATTACACCGGGTAACTTTACATTCCGGACGAGAGAATTTGAACAAATGGAACTTGAATTCTTCTGTAAACCAGGTGAAGAATTAAAATGGTTCGATTACTGGAAAGACTTTGCCGAAAAGTGGCTTCTCTCATTAGGAATGAAAAAAGAAAAGTTGCGCCTTCGCGACCATGAAAAGGAAGAGCTGTCCCACTATAGCAATGCCACGACCGACTTTGAATACCAATTCCCGTTTGGCTGGGGCGAGCTATGGGGAATCGCTTCACGGACCGATTTTGACTTGAAGCGCCATAGCGAACATTCAGGAGAGGACTTTGAATATGTCGATCAAGAAACGAACGACCGTTACATTCCATATTGCATTGAGCCGGCATTGGGCGCGGACCGCGTTACACTAGCTTTCTTGATTGATGCCTATGATGAAGAAGAAATCAGTGAAGGCGATGTCCGCAAAGTGCTTCGTTTGCACCCGGCTCTTGCCCCGTATAAAGCGGCGATTTTGCCATTGTCGAAAAAGCTTTCCGATGAAGCGCGTGAAGTCTTTGCTGATTTAGCTAAACATTTTATGGTCGATTATGATGAATCAGGTTCGATCGGCAAACGATACCGCCGCCAGGATGAAATCGGAACGCCGTTCTGCATTACGTATGATTTTGATTCAAAAGAAGACAATCAGGTGACGGTAAGGGATCGTGATACGATGGAACAGGTGCGTATGCCGATTACTGAACTGAAGGCTTATATCGAAGAAAAATTGACATTTTAAGCGAAAGCGGCTCATCCATTAAAGGATGAGCCGTTTTTTCATTCAAAGAGCTTCTTTAATCGTTTCATGATGGTGTTTTTAACAGCGGCCGTCGACTCCTCCCCAGTCTCCGATCCAACAAAATCCGTTCCAGCAGACATAACCGACTATAATAAGAAGAATAAACAGGACGACAATGATCGCCCACCAGAACCACCCTCCACCCCGGGTCCAGTATTTGTATTTGCCAAAATATCCTCCGGGGCCATATCCAAATCCATAACCGTATCCGTAGGCGGCTGGAACGACCGGGTAAACGGGCATCATATAGGCGGGGTACCCGGCAAACATTTGACGTTTATCAGGTTTTTTAAAAAAAACCATAAATTTTTCTCCTTTCTACATGTTTTCGCCGTTTACTACTAGTTTATGAGAATTGCTTGATAAGCGTTTAGGACAGACCATCAGTTCAATCGTTTAATTTTATATGATCTCTATCCTTTCAATACTTCTCTTGTCACATCAATAAATGCTTTCAAAGCGGGCGAAATCCATTTATCCTTGTGCCAGGCCAGATAGGTGTAAATCGAAAACCCGCAGCCTCCCCAGGCAAGTTCTTTCATGCGTCCTTGTTCAATATCTTTTTGAATCGCAATTGCGGGAAGAACCGCAATTCCGAGTCCGGCTATCACACACTGTTTAATTGCTTCAATGCTAGCAAATTCGATAATGTTCGAAGGCTGAACACCGACCGAAGATAGAGAGTCCTCAAAAATCCGGCGGTAACTGCAGCCGCATCCGGTAAGCAAGAGAGGCTCGCCTTGCAAATCAAATGGCATGACAGATTCTTTATCGGTTAACGAGTGTTCCGGATGGGTCACGATTTTAATGGATTCTTTAACAAGTGGTTCGACAATTACATGTTCGGAGGCGCCAGGTATATCCATTAAAACGGCAACATCGAGCACTCCTTCGGCCAGCTGAAACATCACTTCCTGGTCAGAGGTTCCGGGATGGAAACTAAGTTGAACCTTCGGATATCGTTCCCGGAATTTCGCTAATACGGATGGCAGCCGATACGTGCATTGGCTTTCCGGCGCACCGATAACAAGTTTGCCGGTTGGCTCTTTTTCACCGGCTACGGCTGTTTTTGCTTCTTCAGTTAATGAAATGATTTTATTGGCATAAATTTTTAATTGCCGGCCAGCTTCAGTCAAAATGAGCCGCTTGCCAAGCCGTTCGAATAATTGGACGCCGAGTTCCGTCTCAAGCGATTGGATTTGCGCGGTCACGCTTGATTGGGCAAAGTTTAGAGCTTCGGCGGTACGGGTGAAATTTAACTTTTCCGCTGCCGTCCGAAACGTTATCAATTGTTTATATTCCATCTATGTTACCTCTCCTTTTATCGGCATTTTCGATTATAATCATCGGAATAATCGTCTGTACTGATTATGGATCTACTTGTATGATACATTTATAGGAAACAGTAAACAATCATTAAATGAGCAGATGGAGGATTTAAACATGTTTGTACTACATGGCAGTTCACGAGAAAACGGCAATACAGAATCTATCATCAATCTGTTGCTAGAAGGGATAGAAGCAGAACGGATTTACTTGCGGGAGAAAAATATTCTTCCGATCGTAGATAAACGGCACGATCCAGAAGGATTTCCGCAACGGCATGATGAATATGAAGAAATTGCTAAAAAAATGTTGGAACACGACACGATTATATTTGCCACACCACTTTACTGGTATGGAATGAGCGGCACGATGAAAAACTTTATCGATCGATGGTCTGAAAGTTTGCGCGATCCGGATTTGCGGTTCGCTGAACGAATGAAAAACAAAAAAATGTATGTCGTCATCGTAGGAGGGGATGATCCAAAACGAAAAGCATTACCTCTCATCATGCAGTTTCAATATATTTTTGATTTCGTCGGAGCTTCGTTTGAAGATTATATTATCGGAGAAGGGAATAAGCCGGGAGACATTATGACTGATCATGAAGCTCTTCATAAAGCGCGATTTTTAAATAAAGTTTTGAAACATAAAAAGTAGATAGAGGTGGAACGAATGAAAAATCGAGAGAATGATTCGTGGGGAATAGGGTATGCCGCAGCTTCTTACGTATTATGGGGATTCCTGCCATTATACTGGAAAGCGGTCAAGGGCGTTTCAGCACATGAAATTCTTGCCCATCGCATTATCTGGTGCTTTCTGTTCATGATTCTTGTCTTATTGATTTCACGGAGAACAGGCCAATTGAGTACTAGCTTAAAGCGATTATTTCGTTCCTGGCCGATCTTCTTATCCGTATTCGCCTCTTCTCTCTTAATCAGTGCGAACTGGTTTATTTACATTTGGGCGGTCAATACCAATCGCGTCATTGAAACGAGTTTAGGTTACTATATCAATCCGCTTATAGTTGTTCTGTTAGGAGTTTTTGTGTTAAAGGAAAAGCTCAACCGCTGGCAAATCATTTCCTTTTTCTTAGCTTTCATCGGGGTAGCGATTTTAACGGTCCAATACGGGCATGTTCCATGGGTGGCGCTTTCGCTGGCATTAAGCTTTGGGTTATATGGATTAACGAAGAAGCTGGCCCCATTTGACTCTGTTATTGGGCTAACCTTTGAAACGATGTTCGTAGTCCCTTTCGCCTTTATTTTTTTACTCTATGTCCAGGTCAAAGGAACCGGCGCTTTTATGGCAGATGCTCCTTCTGTTTCGTTTCTGCTCGCAGGGGCGGGAGTGGCAACAGCACTGCCATTATTATGTTTTGCCGAAGGAGCAAAGCGGATTACGCTTGCGATGGTTGGATTTCTTCAATATATCGCCCCGACCATTATGCTGTTCCTGGGCATTTTCGTCTTTAATGAAAGGTTTTCAAAAGTCCAATTCGTATCGTTCCTTTTCATCTGGCTGGCGCTTATCCTTTTTTCGCTTTCAAGGGCAAAATTCATGGCTCATTTATTCCCGAAAAGAAAGTCTTCCTTCGAAGCACGGTCTTAATACGTTAGAGATAGGGCAGAAAGCTGCATTTTCTATTGTAAAATGCAGCTTTTACTCGTTTTCAATGAACGTGTTACTGTTTATTCGTCTGCAAAAAATTTTATTCATCTAGTAAGCATATTGAATATGCTTTCGAATTTCAGCTACTACTTCTTCCGGTTGGTCGATCTCAAAAATGACATAGTGATAACGTTCATGGCCGGCCAATTCAAGAATGACATGGGGCCCTTTATGCTCATAGGAAAGAAAATACCATTTATTTTCGTACCGAAAGCTGCCTTCATATAGATATGGCGGGATGCATGTTCCAGGCATTCGAAGCATCCAAAAGGGCGCTTTAAACGTATCGATAATGGCGCTTTTAATTGCCGGATATGGAATTTTCACTTCGCGTTTTAAGGCGGCGATGCTCGTAAATCCTGTTAATTTCAGCGTAAGTTCTTTTTCATCAAACCGAATGATTCTCCCCATGCCAAATTCTCCTCAGCTTATAATCTTTTGTGTTCATTATAGTACCCACCAATACTGTTTTTCCAATAAAAACCTTAAAGTCAATACGTTCATTGTTAAACTGCTGTAACAAACGAAAACTATAATGGAGTCAAATAAACGATGAAAACAGCTTTATAAATTTCCCACAATGCAAGCAGGGGAATTTTAACAAAGCCATCTTTGATTTATAGCATTCATGAACGATATGAAAATCGTGAAAACTATAAAGTACAAATGAAGTAAAAAGGATCTTCAGTTTATAATTGTTTAATATTTAAAAATACGATAAACTAATGAAGTCAATTAACATTTTTTGATGTAATTCGTGAGATCACGACAATCTTTTTAACTTATTACGAGGAGCAATGTAAATGAATGAACCGCGAACGAGGGTAAAGAAAAAGAAGAAAAAGAACCGCTTTCTTCGTCTTCTTCTTGTTGTTATATTATTTTGTTTTGTTGGAGCGGCTTCGTATGCCGGATATTTAGCATACAAAGTAAAATCCGCGGCCGATAAAACATACCATGGATTATCACGCAAATCCGATTTACGGACGGAAAAAGTTACATTAGGTGAAAACCCGGTAACGATTCTTCTTCTTGGAATTGAAAAATATAGCGGGGAAGAGCCTCCGCATTCGGATTCGATGATGCTTATCACGTTAAATCCAAAAACGAAAGAAACGGTAATTCTTAGTATCCCGCGTGATACACGAACATTTTTGCCGGTTATTAATCAAGAGAGCAAAATTACGCATGCTTACAGTTATGGTAATAAAAAAGGCGGACAAAAGGCAGCCGTCGAAGCGAGTATGGAAGCGGTCGAGAAGTTCCTTGATGTCCCGATTGATTATTATGCCACAGTCAATTTTAAAGCGTTTAAAGAAGTTGTTGATGATTTAGGCGGTGTAACAGTGAAAGTAAAAGTGGCAAAGCCGATTACGCAACGTTCGATGAAGGCGGTCGGTGGGAAAACCTATACATTTATACCGGGTGAAACGAGACATATGAACGGAGCAGAAGCATTGACGTACGTTCAAATGCGAAAAACAGATCCAGAAGGGGATTTCGGCCGCCAAAAACGCCAGCAGCAAATTTTGCAGGCACTTGCCGATAAGGCGTTGTCGGTTACGACTGTGACAAAAGCAACCGATCTTCTCGACACTGTTGGCAACAACATTACGACCAACATAACCTTGAAAGAAATGTTCGGCATGCGAAATTTCTACAGTTCGATTAAAGATGGAAAACATATGGAACATTTTGTTTTTACCCATAGTCCGGAAACAGATGTATATCTTCCAGCTACCGGTCCGGGACGGACATATTATTTTGTACCGAAGCAAGAAGAAGTTCAAAAAATTAGCAACCGCTTAAAAGAAATTCTTGAAATTAATCAATAAGAGAAAGCCCTGTTAGCAGGGCTTTCTCTTATTGTAAGGGCATCGACGAAGGCGATGCCCTGCAAAATTGCTTTTGCAACTTTGCATTTTTCAACATTCTAAATCTAGTTTTTCTTTCATAAGTATTTACTAGAAAGGATGTTGAGAAATGATCATGAAGCGAAGGATAAGAAATCGGACAAGCTTAGGAATCGTCTTGATTCTAGCTCTTTTCGTACTGTTTTTCGGCGGCATTAATGTCTTGTCTTCGTTAAAAGACAGCATGAACTCTACATTGGTCAATAAGTGGTTTAGCCATTTTAAAGTAGAGAGTTTTGTTCATTTTATGGGGACTGAAATTCCATATTTAACACAAGTACTGCCAGTAGAGTCTAAGCCTCCCGGGCTGTCATCCGTTCTTTTTGAATTAGCGACAAACGTCAGGCCGGGAGATATTCGCAGTCTTTTAGGGCGGGAGCTTCCGGGGTTTTCACTATACGATACGGAAATTGTTGTCGCCGGGGAAGGAACGGATTTCACGAATTTGCCGGAAGACTCAGCACCTCCGATGAAAATATTAAAAAGAAACGAAGACATTAATGAAGAAAATTTAAAAATCGATGAACAAGAACCTGCACCCGCGCCGAAACATACGACGAATGGGAAGAAAGTCGTTTTCATCTATCAATCGCATAGTACGGAATCGTATGCCCCTTTACTAAAAGGCGGAAAAAATCTTAAAGACCCACGAAGCACGAACAATAAAGCGAATATGATTGCGATCGGCAAAATGTTGAGCGACGAACTTGAAAAAAGAGGCATCGGCACGGAGCATGATACGACAGACATGAATGCCTTTTTAAATAAAAAGGGCTGGTCCTACTATCAATCGTATGATGCTTCAAGGAAAATCGTCCAGGAGGCGATGGGACAAAATCGGAATTTAAATTTCATCATTGACGTTCATAGAGATTCAGCGGGAGGGAATGTCACACGGAAGGTCATCAATGGTAAATCGTATGCGAGACTGGCTTTTATTGTTGGCGGAGAACAAAAGAATGCAGCCAAAAGCCAGGCATTTGGAAAAGCGTTATTTGATCATTTAAATAAAAAATATCCGGGGCTTTGCCGCGGCGTCGTCGTCAAATATAAAACGATGGGGAATGGAGTATACAACCAGGACCTTGCGGATCATGCCATTTTAGTGGAAATCGGCGGGATTGACAATACAATGGATGAATTGTACCGCTCTGTCGTCGCCCTTAGTGATGCGCTAAGCGATTATTATTGGCAGGCGGAAAAGGTAAATAACTGACATGGCCTCAAGCCTGTCAGTTATTTTTTTGAAAAGAAAAGCCGGACGTTTGTACTTTCCCTACAGGTTGTTATTTTGTTGGCTAATTTCGGCTTCATTTAAAAATTCGTTCACACGCTCGATTTTCTTATATTCATTGACAGAATCCCCTGGATAAAAATCATCGGAATCATATGGTTGCTGTGAATGAATATTCGATGAGATCGTAATTTCTTCTTTAGTCGGGGTATTCGTTTGCAGATTTCTCGTTCTCTTTTTTATTTCGTCCATTGATCATCGCCTCGCTTTAAACTATAGACTGGCCAAATGTTTGCCATTTATGCACATGAATTTAAGAATATCGGGACATATTCAAATGGAAAGAGGGAAATACTTGAGTAAGCAAAGGTAGCTTTTTAGGAGGCGATGACATGAGATTTTCAGCACATGCATTCGATGATTTTTTCTGGAATGAAGTTCATTATGAAAAGATATTGCAAGCGGTAATGAATCGTGAAAATATGGGAACGATTCCAAATAGCAGCCCGGACATGTCGGAATGGATAGTAGAAAATTGGGCACCTGGAGAATTTAAACCAGAATGTTATTGTGATTTCATGCATCATCTCGAGGAATTGACATCTGAAAAAGAATTGGAATAAAGAAAGCAGCCGCTGTCATTTGAGAGTGGCTGCTTCTTTCGATTCGTTTTGGCAAGAGGCAGGCTGCGCTTGATGAGTAAACAAGCTATGAAGAATCATGCCTATGATAATGAGGGCAATCCCAATATAAGAAAGAATGGAAGGCATCGCTCCATGTAAAAAAAGTATTTCTCCAAGAAGAGTGAAAAGCACTTCTCCTGATTGAGTTGCTTCAACGGCTGCAAGTTGATGCGGATCGTTGCGAACCATGTCTGTCGCCAGAAAAAATAAGACGGTAGCGATAATGCCCGAACAAATGGCGACTAAAAAGGATTGCGTCGTTTGCATGGCGGTTGGCGGACCTTTTTTTAGCAGGCCATACAAAGATAGCAATAACCAGAATGGCAAGCTTGCCAGCGTCATCCCAAGCACGCGCTGAAAAGGGTCAAGCCGCCCGCCACAAATTTCCATCATCTTCCGGTTTCCGAGCGGATAGGCGAAAGATGCGATAACGACCGGAACGACACTTAAGAAAACCGTTGTAAGATCCAGCTTTTCGGCGTGTTGGAATTGAATAAGAACTACTCCAGCAACAATAATAAAGGAAAGCGACAGCCCTTTTAAAGGGATTCTCTGTCTGACCTTTACCGTGCCATTTGACGTGTGGATCGTCTCGTGAAAAAACGGGACGATCAGAGACCCTGCAATGATTGTAAATTGCCACGTTCCTGCTGTAAGCCATCCAGGGCTAAATGCCGCGGCGTACGTAATCGGGGCATAAAATAAAACGAATCCGACAAAGCTCCATATGATCCAGGGCATGGGCCGTTTTCGCATTTCCAAAAATAATGGCCGCAAGTTCCCACGCATCCTGACAATGAGCCATAAAAAAGGAATCATGAAAATAAAACGCAACGAAGCGCTCCAAACCCAAAATCCACCAGAGACTTCCATTGACCGGTTTAAAATAAACGTAAAAGCAAAAAAGAAAGAAGCAAGTATACCGAGAAAAATCGCCTTCAATTTGTTTCCCTCTCCCTATTCTTAAGCTGTAGGTATTATTATCATTATAGTACACCTTGTTCATAAAAAGAGAGGATTTATTGATTTTAATTGGTAGATTATACTTATGGTAAGGAGGTTTTTGTAAATGAATTTAAACGACTGGTTTGACAAAGGAATGTCATTTAAAGACTACGTGGCGGCAATGAATGTCAATAAGGAAGAATTGGCGAACATTTATGATCAATTCTCTCTTTCGAAGGAAGATGAGGAATTTTTTATGAAATGGCGCGCAAAAGGCTGGCGCGTCATCGTCCTTACGGCAGATTGGTGCGGCGATGCATTGTTGTGCGTTCCGATCGTTAAGCGGATTTCCGAAATTGCCGGATTTGAAATGAGTCTCTTAATCCGTGATGAAAATCTTGAATTAATGGACCAATATTTAACAAATGGCACTTCTCGGGCAATTCCGATTTTTATTTTTATCGATCACGATGGAAATGAAAAAGCGGTATGGGGCCCGCGCTCACCGGAAGTGCAAGATATAATTATGACGATGCGTTCTGAGCTTCCAGATCAAAGCTCACCTGAATTTGAAGCAAAGCAGCAAGTGATGTACCGTTCATTTAGAGAAAAACTAGCAACGGATAAGACCATTTGGGCCTCTGTCGTCCGCAGTGTGAAGGAACGGTTCAAAAGCGTAATATAAGAAAGCCCGGGCATTGCCCGGGCTTTCTCTCTGCAGTACTAGTCCATTATTTTCGGTTTCGGCTCTTCTACTACTTTGTTTACATGTTCGCATGTTGTTGTTTCTTTTACAGGATATTGGTGTTTATGAATATAGACGTTATGATGTTTATGTTCGATAGTAATCGGATGAATATGTTTGATCTCATATTCTTTATAATAATCTTTTACATAGTTTTGTGCTGGATAGACAACATCGTTTAACGATTGATTTGGCGGACATGCAGCTTGCGTGGCCGGGCTTACAGCACCGGGATGTGAAGGCGGCTGATAGGCCGGGCTAATCGGCGCGTTCGTTGGACTGACTGCGGGTTGGACAACGTGAGCGGGACTAACCGGGTAGGTTGGAACAACTTGCTGGACCGGAAGAACGGGAATAACCGGAATGAATGGAACGGGTGGTGGTGGAAGAAACGGCCGCGGCGGGCCAAAAAAACGGGAATCTTTGGACATTCAGTTCTACTCCTTGAATATAGAATTTGAAACCTTTCTTACTTTCTATCCTATGGACATTCCCTATTCTTGCAAACGGCATGTACCTACTATTTGTAATATTGTGTTGGACTAACGGGATAATTTGGTTTCATTGCCGGGCTAACTGGCATTACGGGTTGAACAGGGCTGACTGGCATCGTAGGCACATAAGCAGCAGGACTTACCGCCGTTGGGCTTACAGAAGTAACAGGGCTCACAGCTGTTGGACTCACAGCCACCGGGCTAACCGCAGTCACAGGACTAACCGGATAGGCTGGCGTCACTTGTGCAACGGGCATGACCGGTATAACTGGAATGAAGGGAACGATAGGCGGAGGCGGTGGTGGAGGTGGAGGACAACAACAACCAAATCCAAAACCAAAACGTTCTTGATCTTTAGACATTCGTTTCTACTCCTCTAAAAGTATTTATTTTAAGGTGATACATGATAGTTTATGGAAAGACGGCGAACTTGCAAACGGCATGTACCTACAGGAAATAAAATTTTTAAACGACTACCTCATCTGGTAGTCGTTTAAGTTCACATCATATTTAGAAAAATAACAGCACCTACTGCCCCTATCAGGCATGGAAGACCGAGCATCAAGAAGCGAAATGACCATTTTAAACGCCTGTATTTTCGGCTATTGGGATCCACATAAAAATTTAGCCGCCTGCGATCGCTGCTGACAAAATACCCTAATGAAAACCTTGAACAAAGAATTGAGAGGCTACTCGTTAACTTTATAAACAGTTCAACAGTATAGAACAAATGAGATACAATAAGAGCGGTCAATACGATGCAAATGCCTAATCCAAATGATTTCATATCGAACACCTTTCTTCATCGTCAGTCGTTAATTGGTAAAGATAAGGCTCTTTTACATCGTATGTATCGTTTACATAATGGTGAAAAGCTACTGAAACCAGCTTCAGTAGCTTTTCTCTTTGCCATTTCTTATACGAATCGGAAAGATTCAAGTTTAGCGGGCTTGCGGCACTTTTTCGTGAGTCCTGGCATTTATTCGTCTAATCGAATCTCTTATTCGTCTAACAAGGCAACTTATTGGTCTAAAACCAACGTTTATTCGCCTGACCCTTGCTTATTGTCTGTCACGGACTTTTTCAAGGGTTGCCCATTTTATCAAACACATAATACTTAGCAAGGGCAAGAATTTCCCGCACATGAACCTGGGGAATGACGCTAAGGGGTACTTTCGAGCCTGCTCCGAAGGCTTCTAATCCGAGATCCCTCGCCATTGACTTTGCCCGATGGAGGTGGAAGTTGCTCGAAATAATTAATACCCGCTCAGGATAATGAACTGCACTTTGCCTGTTCATCAAGTCTCTTGAAAATTTCAGGTTTTCATAAGTGCTTGTCGCTTTTTCTTCCTTTACAATTCGCTGGGATGGAATGCCGTGGGCAAGTAAGTAGTCTTCCATAACGGATGCCTCACTGACCGGTTCATCATATCCCTTCCCGCCGCTTACAACAACTTTCGCTTTCGGGTATGCTTTTAAATAATCAACCGCCTTATTTAATCGTTCTTTAAGGACAGGGGAGGGTTTCCCTCTCCTGATTCCGGCCCCGAGGACGAGCACATAATCGAGTTTTTTCGGATGATCATCGGCAATCGATGATAAAATGAGCCCTTCCAATACGCAAGAGACGATGATGATTGCTCCTAGTAACGTTAAGACTAGTATTCTAGCACTTCTTTTTCTACTCCATACTGTTTTTAAAGGACGGTAAAAAACGTAAATCGCAATAAAAAAAAGCGAGAAAGAGAATATGACGACTGCCCCCGTGTCAATGTTCGCGATTCGGATCAAATTCATACAATAAAGCAAACCAATGATTCCTAAAACCAAAAATAAATTCCTCATTTATGTGCCTCTCAATCACTGTTTTTTAACTTAATCCAATTTTACCATTTATTACACAAAAAGATAATGCCGTTTTTACTAATAAATGAGTCTTACAATAAAATTGTTGCAGGAAATGACTAAATGTTAGTTTTTTGAATCTTTATTGAAGTCCCTAAAAAGACGAATAACCTCGCTTTTTGTAGAAATCGAAGGTTCCAAAGAAGGAGACAATGACTGCTTACCTTTTTCATCCTAGAAGATATGGCTGTAAAAAAGATTACTTCACGAACGTATGGAAGCCCTAGACTTTCGGCTGTACTTTCTCAAGGACTATCAACTGTATACGCACTCGTTTCAAAGAAAAAATGATTTAGCTATCGTCAAAGGAAACGAAGTTATCGGTGATGAAATAGTCAATGTTTTTATAGACAGTTGGTATACCAACAAAAAGTATCGGTGCCTGTAGTTACAGTACACTTCGCATAAATAGGCTAATGAAATAAGAATTGAAAAGAAAGAAAAACTGTCCACATTATTACGGATGTGTGATAATATTGTAATTGGTTTGTAACAAATGAAATAGGGGAGGAATAATTGATGAAAAAATTGTTAGGGATTGCATTATCTTCACTCTTAGTTATGGGGCTTGCAGCTTGTTCTGCTGACTCTGAGGACGTGTCAACTGGGGAAAAGACAAAAACAGAGAAAACACAAACCACTAAAGCTGAAGATGGTAAAAAAATTGCCATTAATAAAGAGTTTAACGTAAATGGACTCAAAGTAAAAATTGGTGAAATGAAGCTGAAAAAGAATAAAGTTGTTGTTGGTATGACTGTTAAAAACACTACCAAAGATAAATTATCGTTCTTTCCTGACCAGGGTAATGTAGTTATTGGAAACCTTCAACTTGATGCGGACCTTTTTAATGGTAAAGGTAATGTTGGTGGTGACATTCAAGCAGGTGTGAGTAAGTCTGGAGTTGTAGAATATGCTGTTCCAGATGGAAAATCTTTAGATGTTGACAAAGTAAAAGAAGTTCAATTACATTTTGGTGATATATTTAACGAAAAATCAATGGATGCAAAGCCGTTTGATCAAGTTATTAAATTAAAATAACTTAAGGAGAATAGAAGTAATGAAAAGAACAACTGAATTTGTATTAGGTCTTTTGGGTGGTATATTTGGAATTATTGGAGCGTTTATTGCTTTGTTTATTGGTGGGGTAGATGCTGCAATTAACGGATCAAGTAATATTATTGGATTAGGATGGACAGCAGTTATCCTTTCAATTTTAGGCATTGTTGGATCTGTCGTTGTAAAAGGTAAACCAAAATTAGGCGGAATCTTTATGTTAGTCGCTGGTATAGGTGGATTTATCTGTGTATCGTTCGCATATATTTTGAGTGGGGTATTACTTATCATTGCTGGTGTAATGGGTGTTTTCCGTAAAGATAAAACATCTTCTACTCAAGTATAATTAACTTTGTAAAGGCATGGTTTTCAATTAAGAAAATCATGCCTTTTTATGGGAGAAATATAAACAATGAGAGACAAGGATGAACTATTGCCCTTTCTAGAAAAATAGTTTGAATATCAGTAATCGAACATTCGTTATTTTAAGAACACCTCGTTAGATCTGTGAAATGAGGAAAAACGATCATGAATCGTTACATGATTTAAAATTTTTTCGTTCTCGGACAATAAGTGCTCTTATTTGGACAATAAATCATCCGGTTTAGACAATAACATTTTACTTTTGGACAATAAGCGAAAAAACTACTCATTTTATTGTCCGACACAGGCCATTTATTGTCCGATGGAATCGATTTATTGTCGGAAATCCACTGTTTATTGTCCAAATGCCATGAAAATAGCACCACACTATACACTAGAGAAGTTTGATCCTGTTTTTTGCTTCTATTTTTTTATTTTTTTACAGGCGAAAATGGATTCTTGAAAATAAGAACTTTCTTAGCTGAAAGGGCACTATTTACAGATATTCAAACAAAAAATTCATTCAAAAGAAACAGATGAGAATAAAAATATGGTTTGAAATATTGGGTTACATCGGTTGTTGCTGTAATGATAAAAATAACAAAATTAGTTGGAGGTGGCTGGAGAAAGATTTAAAAGTACGACCAATAAAGCATTTGAAGCGTTCGGGATAAAATAATAGAAAGAAAGCCATCCAGCAATGAGTAATGGGATGGCTTTTTGTTTTTTTAGCGTATTGGCAATAGGTAGAACATCATAAGAAAATGGGCAATGCTGCCGGCGAGTACGAAAAGATGCCAGACTGCGTGATGGAAAGGAAAGGCGCGCCAAACATAAAAAATGGAACCGACCGTGTACAAAACCCCGCCGGCAACTAAACATGCAATGCCATTTGTGGATAAATGATGCAAGACGGAGCTAAATGCAAAGATGATCATCCATCCCATTGCGATATAGCCAAGGGTAGATAAAATGACAAACTTTTTCGTGAAAAAAATTTTAAAGATGACACCGCAGAAAGCGATCCCCCATACAATACCAAATAGTGTCCAGCCCAATGATCCGCCAACTACAATTAAAACAATCGGCGTATACGTTCCAGCGATAAACAAATAAATGGCGGCATGATCCATAATTTCGAAAAGGTCCTTTATCCGTCCTTCGGGAAAGCTATGGACCAGAGTGGAAGACGTATAAAGCAAAAGCATCGTAGCACCGAAAATCGCGAAGCTAACAATATGCAAAGCCGTCCCATGCAATGAAGCAAAAACCGTTAAAATGGCGATTGAAGCAATGCTAATTAAGACGCCAATGCCATGGGTAATGCTATTGGCAATCTCTTCACCTTTGGAATACGTAAATGTGCCCATAAAATTCCTCCTCATTATCTAACAAAGTATAGCAGAAGATATGAAAATTTACGAATAAAAGGACATGTCTGTATCTGAGCATGTCCTTTTATCATTTGCCCTTTTTATAGTTTTTTGGCAGCTTAATCGTAACAGTTGTTCCTTTCCCGGGAGTGCTGTCGATCTTTAGCTCACCTTTATGAAGCGATACGATCTGCTCGGTTACGGCTAAACCGATTCCTGTTCCGAATTTGTTCGGATCAACCTGGTAGAATGTTTTCGTTAAAAGTGGAAGATGCCGTTTATCAATGCCGATCCCTTCATCTTTCACTCGAATAGAGACCGTATCTTTTTCTTCCATCATATGGATGGTAATCTTGCCATTTTCATGCGAGTATTTAATCGCATTATCAATCACATTGATGAATACTTGCTTAAGACGGCCTTCATCAGCGAAAATCGTGCACGGATTATTTTCTTCCATTTGAATAGAGCAGCCTTTTTCTTCCGCTTTCACTCGCATTTGCATCATTGCCTGCAATAGAAGATGGTCCAAACGAAATTCGTCCGGAAATAATACAATTTCCCGATCCGCAGACAACTTTGAGAAATCAAGCAAATCTTCGACAAGAGAAATCAATCGGTTGGTTTCATCGGAAATGATTTTTAAGCCTTGTTTTTTATCTTCTTCTGACAAAAATCCTTTATCTGACTGAAGGGTTTCACTCCACCCTTTAATTCCGGTTAAAGGTGTTCGAAGCTCATGCGAGATGGATGAAATAAATTCATTTTTTAACCGATCGGTTTTTACAATTTCATCGGCCATATAATTTAATGTTTTTGCCAGATCGCCAAGCTCATTTTTATAATTTTCGTTAATCCTGTTGTCGAAATCACCTTTTGCCATATCTTTTGAAACGGAAATGATTTTATTGATCGGATCAACGATAGAATTGGCCAGCTTTGTACTGATGAATAAAACGATCAAGCAAATAATAATCCCATAGAGAATGGCGGTAAAAGACAAATAAAAAATCACTTTATTAACGGCATTTAATGAAGTTTCGTAATTTAAAATGCCATAAATTTGCCCCTGTTTTTTAATCGGGTATTGTACATTCATGATATGTTCTCCCGTTTTATCACTTTTTATAAGGTGATATTCGGGCTTATTACTAAAAAGGACTTCATTAATCGGGAGTTTATCTGATTCTATAAATCCGCTGGTCGATAAAATGACATTTCCTTTTAGGTCGACAATTTCAAGCTCCGTCCCTTTAAATTTTGCTTTCGATAAAATTTCATCCGCCTGAGTATAAAGGCTTTGATTTTTTTCATCTTCCGTAATAAAAGCGGATGACGTTTTCGCATGGTCAATAATGGCCTTAGCCGTCCCTGAATAATAAAACCGTTGGACATAAATTAAAAAAACCGCTTCAACAAAGACGATGGTCAATAAAATGACCATCATAAAGTACAATATAACCCGGCGTTTCATCGGTCAGCGTCTCTCCAAATATATCCTCTGCCCCAATAGGTTTCGACATATTTCGGACTGGACGGATCGTCTTCAATTTTTCTTCTTAGACGGCGGATATTCACATCAACGATTTTTGTATCTCCGATATAATTTTCTCCCCAAACGAGATCGAGAAGCTCATTGCGTGAAAGAGGCTGATTTTTATGTTTAAGTAAATGTTTGGCCAGCTGAAATTCAGTCGGCGTTAAATCGATCGTCACGTTATGTTTCGTTAACCGTTCTTCTTTTATATAAAATTCAAAAGGACCTGACGTGATTTTTTCAACTTGCTTCTTTTTTCTTTTTGTCCGGCGCAAAAGGGCCTTCACCCTTGCGACTAATTCAGGCGGGCTGAAAGGTTTGGCAACATAATCGTCTGCCCCGATCGTCAATCCGTGCACCCGATCATCTTCCTGGACTTTTGCCGTCAGCATGATGATTCCGATATGTGAATATTTTTTTCGGATATGTTCGCATACTTCAAATCCGTCAATACCAGGAAGCATAACGTCCAATAAGGCGATATCGATATCTTGCCCATCTTCTTCAAGGATCGAAAGTGCTTTTTCGCCCGATTCAGCTTCAAGAACTTTAAATCCCGCACTTTTTAAATTTATAATAACAAAGCTTCGAATGGCTTGTTCATCTTCAACTACTAGTATTTTTGTCATGACAACCTCCACATTCATTATTCTTCAGGAAATTCGACAATCGAATGGAAGTACTTAGAATTCTTTCGGTTTTCAGCCGTGTTGGCAGTAGCATAAATATAGCGGTCCGTCCGGCGAATCGGAATAAATTTGTCACTGTTATTCCAGCGTTTATGTGTAAATATTTTAATGGTTAATAGCGGCTTGTTAGAATTGACTTCTACAATTTGAATCATCCGGCGGCTCTTATTTTCCTTAATCGTTACGTTTCCTACCCAGCTCTCGGGAAAATCGACATAGAACCCTTTTTCGTTATCGACGTACAATTCTTTAACTAACGCTAATTTTTTTGGCGTCCATTGATAGTATTGTTCAATCCAGACGGCTGTTGCATAAGGTTCTTTTTCATACCCTTTTGCGACTCTTGCATTTCCGATTTCAACGATCCCATCGTTGTTAATATCAACGCTTTTAATCATGTAAGGCTTAAAGGTCGCTTCGTCGTTTTTGAAAATTTTCTTCAGCTTCCCCTGGTCGAAAGTAACCAATTGGGTATATGCTGAATGGGCACCCTCGCCGATATCTAATACTAGCGCCCGTTTATTTTTCGTTATATTGGCCGCAAACATATGATCATAAAAGCCATATTGATCGAGAACGGTTTCTGAAAGCTTTGAAAACTTCTCATGTTTATCCGCCTGGTAAAAAGAAACTTTAACTTCCTTGTCTTTTTTTACCCTTAAAATCGAAATGTCTGTTTGCTTGTCTTGATTAAGGTCATCCAATACCGCTTTCGTATAAAACTGATCAAAAACTTTTTTCGTCGTTTTGCCGTTCACTGAAAGAACAAGCAAGGCGTTATTATAAAAATCATGGTAAGTAATTCCTGCAACTATATCAAGCTTACCATTATTTGTGACATCTTTAAATTGAAGCATATCCAGTGAATAACCCTGGATGGTCGCCTGCGAAATTTTTTTCCATTTGTTATGGCTATTTGCAAAGATTACTAATTTAATGTCATAAGCATCTTTGTCCGTTTTATAAAAAACGATCGCTTCTTTTTTATGATCAGCATTGATATCAACTAACGAAATATATGATTTTTTCTTTCCTTGGTCCGGCGCGAGCATGATTGCATGTTTCGGAAGGTAATGGCTAATTTGGCTTTTTAGACTTGCCTGTTTTGCTTCGAGTTTTGGCGTTTTCAATAAATCTTCCGGAGATTTTGGCATGCCGCAACCAGATAACGCTAACAGTAAAGTGAAAACAATGAGTAAGTATTTCATACGTCAATCCTTCTTTTTGAATTTTAAAAGACTACATTAGCCAACCGCTAATCTAGTCTCTTGAATAGGCTGCATATAATACTATCGTATACAGGTAGAATTTATTTAACCGTCTTTTGTTTAAATTGCAGTGGTTTCATATCAGGCGTCAGTGCTTTCATTTGATAGCCGTTTTCTTTTAAATACTTTAATAGAAGTGGGAGATGTGGCGCGGTTTCCGGACGATCATGAAGCAAGATGACGAGCTTTTCATGACTTCCCTTTAACCGTATAATTTGTTGAATGGTATTATTGACAAATCGGCGGTCGCGATAGTGCCAATCTTTGCTGTCAACGTCCCAATCCCACATAATAAACCCTTGCTCTTTCACTGCTTGCCGGTATTCTTTCTTCATGCGGGGAACACTTCCATAAGGCGTCCGAATAAGACGGGCATTGTACCCGGTGATCTTTTTTAACGTATTCTTGTCTTGCATCATTTCTCCGACAACCGTTTTCTTCGATTGATAAAAAAGATGGGCATTATGTGTTACACCGTGCAGCCCTGCAGTGTGGCCCTCAGCCACCAATCGTTTCACTGCAGCCTTATACTCCTTCATTCTCGGTTCCAGCATGAAAAAGGTCGCTTTTGCATGATACGTTTGAAGTGAATCTAAAATTTGATTTGTTACTGGCGATGGCCCATCGTCAAACGTTAAATAGACGATATTATCGTTTGTAGGTTTTTGTCCTTGCTGATTTTTCTTGTTTTTCGTACTTGAATTTTTATTATCGGTTGCTTTTGCGGTTGAATGATCAGGAGAAGAAGGAGTCTTCGTTTTTTCTTTTTTCGCAACCTTATGATCCGTTTCATGATGCTGTTTCGTTTTTGAGTCAGATGATTTTTGATCGTTCGGCTGTTTATCGCCTTCTTTTTTTATAACAGCGGGATTCGTTTTTTCACCAGCTGTCTGGCTTGAGGCCGGCTTTGTTTCATCATCATTTTGAAAGGCACTGCAGCCGACAAATAGAAGCAAGACAACAGCAGCAATAGCAATAGTGACTACGAATCTTTCTTTTTGCCTTTTTCGTTTTCGCTTTTTCTTTAAGCTCATAATCCCAACTCTTTTCCCCATTTTTCCCTCCTTCAAGTATAAATGACTACAAGTTTAAAAGGGTTACAGAAAAGTTACAGACGATAAGGATCGATAGAAAGTAGTGAGAAAATTGACTGATAAGTGAATCGAGATGACCGATAATCTATCTGAAATGACTGATAACCTGTGCGAAATGACCGATAAGAAAGGAATTAGCTGAAAACATTGTGAAATTGACTGATAAGTGAATCGAGATGACCGATAATCTATCTGAAATAACTGATAACCTGTGCGAAATGACCGATAAGAAACGATCTAACCGAGAGGAGCAGAAATAGGTGCATCGAAATGATCCAAATATAGTCAGCATTTAGCAGGAAATTTAGTTGTTGATGTCGAATGAAATTTTTTAAATATAGAGGGAGGGTGATAAATTGATAGTAAAGCATCGAAAAGTTCCGCTCAAAATAAGAAAGTTAGAAGCTTTATTGCGTCGGTTGCCGCCTAATCATTCAAAACGAATAGAAGTGGAACAGGAATTGGCAAGAAGATTATCAGGTTACAAAGGGGAGCAATCATTAGATTACTTTTTAAGCTTTCTCCCCGAGCAAGAATACCTCATTTTACATGACATCCGACTTACTGAAAAAACCCACTATTTTCAAATCGATACATTAATTCTTTCATCATCGTTTTTTCTCATTCTTGAGGCGAAAAATTTGTCTGGAACGCTTATTTTTGATCATATGTTTCATCAACTGATACGCATCATTAACGGAAAAGAAGAGGTTTTTCCGGATCCTGTCCAGCAAGTTAAACATCAGCAGTTCCAATTTGCGAAATGGTTAAAAAATAATCAATTTCCATTGATACCGCTGGAAGCTTTCGTTGTTATGACAAACCCCAACGCCTTAATTAAAACTTCCCCTGGCAATACCCCATCGCCTTCGGTTATACGTACTCCCAGTCTTCTTGAAAAAGTAAATATATTCAAAGAAATGTATCAAGAAGAAAAGCTGTCTAAAAAAGAGATCCGCAGACTTTGTAAACTTCTTATAAAGCATCACACCCCTGGCAACCTGGACGTCCTTCAACAATTCCAGATCAATGAATCCGATCTTTTAACGGGAGTTCACTGTCCAAATTGTTCAGTCCTTCCGATGGAAAGAAAGTGGGGGAAGTGGAATTGTGCGAATTGTTCTTTTTCTTCAAAAGATGCCCATCTTCATGCGTTAAACGACTATTATCTCCTGTTTCAAGCGATGATCACGAACCAAAGATTGAGGAATTTCTTACAGCTTTCTTCAAGTACAGTTGCGAAGAAACTATTACTTTCGCTGAATACTCCATATTCTGGAGAAAAAAGAGGGAGATCGTACCATTTACCATTTGAAGAAGAATGATAAACGAACGAAAGGAACGGTTGTTAAAAGAACGGTTCCTTTTAAGCGTGAACTTAATGAACAAAATGCACTTTATGATCGAAATATTTATTTTCAGAATATTAGGTATTATTATTCTTGTAAGCGTTACCATAACGTGAATTTAAAGGGGGAATTAGATTGTTGAAGGGAACGAAGAAATGGTCGAAATTTTTAATGATTGGCATGCTGGCACTTAGTGTTACGGCCTGCAGCAAAGACACGGCGAACTCAGGGAAGTCAAAGTCGGCTTATCCTGAAAAGCCGCTTGTTGTCGTTGCTCCATCGGGTGCCGGAGGTGGATGGGATTTAACGGCGAGGTCGCTGACGAAAGTCCTGAATAAAACGAATCTTGTCGCTCAAACGATGACGGTAGAAAACAAACCGGGAGGCGGCGGAACGGTATTCATGGCCGAATATGCAACGCAGGAAAAGGCGAATGATTATAAGCTGTTCGTCAATTCACCGCCGATTCTCATCAATCATTTAAAAGCGGAAGGCAACACCCCTTATGGGTATAAAGACACAACGCCGCTTGCCCAGCTGACAAAAGACTACGGCGCCATTGCCGTTAAAGCGGATTCAAAATACAAAACGCTTAAAGATGTGATCAATCAATTAAAGAAAAATCCGAAGTCAATCACGGTAGCCGGTGGTTCTGCGCCAGGCTCCATGGATCATCTCGTTTCAATTCTTCCTGCTTACAAGTCAGGAATTGATCCAAAGTCGATCAAATATGTCGCCTATGATGGCGGGGGAGAGGCAGTCGCATCTTTATTGGGAGGCAATGTTGATGTGATTGGAACAGACGTGTCTTCGCTCGGTGAATATGTAAAGGCCGGGAAAATAAAAATTCTTGCTGTTGAATCGCCTGAGCGCCTCGGCGGTGATTACAAAGATGTACCGACGTTAAAAGAGCAAGGAATTGATGCGGAATTCATCATTTGGAGAGGGGTATTTGGACCGAAAGAAATGTCAAAAGACGCGAAAAAATTCTGGGATGATACGCTTAAAAAACTGTCCGAAAAAGAGGAATGGAAGGCAGAGCTGAAAGCGAATAACTGGGAGCCAGAATACAAGGATTCAGAAGAGTTCACGAAGTTCTTGAAAGATCAAGAAACGATGATTCAAAAAATGCTCAAGTCGCTTGGAATGGAGAAGAAATAATAGAGAAGAAGAGCCCGCCTCTTCTTTTCTATTCTATCGTGAGGTGAAGTTATGAGCAAAACATTTGATCGGTATGCAAGTTTCATATTTTTCATCGTTGGCATGGCTTTTATGATTGAAAGCGGACGAATTTCCCATTCCGCTTATGGAAGCAACGTGGGGCCGAACGTGTTCCCGTTTCTTCTCGGACTCATTCTCGGTTTATTAAGTATTAAATTATTGATTGAAACGATGAAGTACCAGAATGAGCGAAAGGAAAAAGAAGCCCTTGATTATAAAAAGTTTCTCATCATTTTAGTAGCAGCCATTCTTTACGCTCTTTTATTGGAGCCGTTCGGTTATATCATTAGCACGTTTCTCTTCCTTCTTGTTGGATTTCAAACGATGGAAAAAGGCGGCTGGGTGAAAACCGTTTTGATTTCGGCAAGCTTCTCTTTCGGTGTCTATTATCTCTTTGCCGAAGTGTTGAAAGGAACATTGCCGGGCTTGCCGGCCTGGTTTAGTTCATGATGAAAGGAGGCGGCCTTACATGGACACGGTACACTATCTTTTAGAAGGCTTTGGAACGGCACTTTTGCCGATTAATATTTTATTTGCGTTTATCGGTGTTTTAATCGGAACGGCGGTCGGAGTTTTACCCGGAATTGGGCCAATGAGCGGCGTTGCCCTATTGATTCCGGTGACCGCCTCGATGACGGGAGGAATGGATCCAGCGGCGGCCGCGACAAGTTCCATTATTTTGCTTGCTGGCGTGTACTACGGGGCGATGTATGGCGGATCGACAACATCTATTCTTTTAAATACCCCGGGTGAATCATCGTCAGTTGTAACAACATTAGACGGCTATCAAATGGCCAAGCAAGGAAGGGCGGGTTCAGCGCTTGCGATAGCGGCGATCGGCTCATTTTGCGCCGGAATTGTTTCCTTAATCGGACTCGCATTGTTAGCAAAACCTTTATCGGAAGTTGCTTTAAAGTTCGGGCCAGCCGAATATTTTTCTCTCATGTTGCTCGGGCTGGCAGCCGTCAGCGGCCTTGCCGGAAATTCGATGACGAAAGCCGGAATCATGACCATATTTGGATTGCTTCTATCTACGATCGGTCTGGACAATGTTTCAGGGGTTGCCCGGTTCACGTATAATATTCCCGCGCTTTATGGGGGACTGGAGTTTCTAACGGTGGCGGTCGGTTTATTTGCCCTCGGAGAAGTGTTCAAAACGATTCTTCATAAAGAAAGTCATGATGGCAATTTAGCGAAAGTCGGCAAAATCCTTCCTTCGAAACAAGAATTGAAGGAAAGCTCGGGACCGATTGCAAGAGGATCGCTGCTAGGCTTTTTTGTCGGCGTTTTGCCTGGAGCCGGCGCAACGCTTGCTTCCTTCTTCTCTTACATTATGGAAAAGAAAATAAGCAAGACGCCTGAAAAGTTCGGAAAAGGAACGATTGCCGGAGTCGCTGCCCCTGAATCAGCCAACAACGCCGCCTCGGGTGGAGCGATGATCCCATTATTGACATTAGGAATACCGGGATCGGGGACGACCGCCATTTTAATGGGAGCACTGATCATGTATAACATTCAGCCGGGTCCTCTTTTGTTTCAAGACCACCCGGGTGTCGCATGGGGATTAATCGCAAGCATGTTTATCGGAAATGTCATGCTCTTAATTTTGAATATGCCGCTCGTTAAAGTGTTTGCCAAAATTATTGAGACTCCGCCAAAATATTTAATCCCGATCATCATCGCGATATCTGTCTTTGGCGTGTACGCCGTTCAAGTCAATACTTTTGATCTTATTTTATTAATCATTTGCGGCCTTGCGGGGTACTACCTGGCGTCGAATGATTTTCCGCTCGCACCGCTCGTCCTTGGGCTCGTGCTCGGACCGATGATAGAAAACAATATGAGAAGAGCGCTTACTGCATCAAACGGCGATTTTATGGTTTTTTTGGAAAAACCGATTTCCCTTGCCTTTATCGTTATTGCCGTACTCTGGATTGTCATTCCGTTTGTCCTTAAATTAAAAGGGAAAAAGGTTCTTATTAACGAAGAAGCATAAAAAAAGTGCTGCCCCTTCGTCAATGATCACGACGTAAGGGAGCAGCCTCTTTGTTTTTTAAAACCCGTTCAAGAATCATGCATACAATCATGCCAAGAACGAGACCGTTATTTAAAATGGTTGTTAGCAGACTCGGAAGTCCTGTTAAAGCACTTGCAGGTATAAATAAACTGCCAATACCAATCATTAAGGATATGCTAATGATCAACGACGTATTTTCGGTAAAGTTTAATAGACGATATTCGTTGAAAGCAATTGCAATTAAACTTGAAAAAGGAAGAAACATCGTCGCATAGCCAACCGGTGCCGGCAAATTGGCGAAAAAATGGGTAAGTGCTGGAAAGAAACTAACAACTAACATAATCATACTTCCAATAAGAAAAGGGAGGCGCTGGTAGATTTTCGTTGTTAAAATGAACCCGGCCGTTGCTGATATAGGCACGCACGCAACGGCAGAAAATAATCCCGCAATCCACGTATTGATTCCCATCATGACAGTGACCCGGTTGAACGGAATGGGCGTTGTCGATACTTTCGCATTTTTGTACGTTTTTTCAACAACATTAATGGTCGCAACCATATTCGCCAGCAATAATAGGCCGATGAAAATGGACGTGACAAGGATGCCCGAGCTAAATTGCGGCAAGCCCCATGCAAACCATTTTGGTACGGAAATCCATTGTCCGCTATAAGAATCATGCTTCGTTAACCCTAATAATCCGAATAGCGCCCACCCGATTAAAAGGCTAAGAAGAAGCGAATAACTATTAAGAAACTTAACGTTTGACTTCGAAAAAAAGATGGAAATTATGACAACAATACACGCGCAAGCAGCAACTTTTCCATTAAAATGGCCGGAAGAATAGCCAATCCCTGCAATGCCCTTAACGAATGAACCGCTCAATTGGGAAACAAGAAGAAGCAAATAAGTACCCGTTACAAGCGGTGTAAACAATTTCTTAACAGGTTCCATCCATTTTAACAGGCCTAATAAAATAAAGAGCGCGCCACAAATCAACATCCCCATTTCCAGTTCTTGAAGACCTCTTGCGGTGCTTAAAGAACCGGATGCAACAAGTCCTGCGTAAATGATAAAAACACCCCACCAGAGGCCGGCTGGCCCTTCGGAAATAGGCAATCGATGACCAAATAATGTTTGGAGTAACCCGGAAACCCCGATAACGAGAAATGTCCGCTGCAGCAATTCAGCAATTTCCTGTGGTGACATGTGGAAGGAATGACCGATCGCAATCGGCGTAATAATGGCCTGCGCTAAAATAAAAAAGAGCCATTGTAAAGATGAGAAAACGGTTTTCATGATGTAACACCTTCATTATGTTAAAAGTCACAAAGCTAATTATAGCATAAAAAGAAAACATAAATACCCCGTTAAAGATTTAAACACTTTCGAAGTACTATTTTGAACAAAATAGTCACTACAAAAAGGGGTTAGGGACCGGTAAGATATGGACACAATACTATACGATGAAATCGTCATTTGGATGGAAAACAACTTAAACGATTTTCACAATTTTAAACCTTTTTTGTTTACGGATGTATGGATTCATTTGTTTTGTGAATCACGGAATAGTGGAAAAGAGTATGAAATAAAATATGATAAAAACAATAACAAGCTTTTTATGAGGTATTTGGAACCGTCTGAAATTGATGACGATTGGATTTGTATCGGAAACATAAAGAGATGAATGAGGTGTGACAATGAAGATAGAGAACATAAATAACGTTCATCCTGTAAATCAAGCGAAACAAAAGTATACTTATCCTCAAGAAGAACAACAGAAATCAAAACAAAATAAAGACAGAATTGAAATTTCTGATGAGGCAAGAAAGCTGCAAGCAAATTCATCTTTACAAGCTGAGCGGCTTAGAAAAGTTGAAGCGCTCCGGAAACAGATAAAAGCTGGAGAATATAAGATCGATCCGCAAAAAATTGCGGAGAAAATGGCTTCTTTCTACGGCATAAAAAAAGCAGATTAGATTTTAATACATCTAATCTGTCTGTTTATGTCCTCAAAAAAGAATGATAGAATTACTCTTTATCCTTTTGATCGTGCAGTAATTTAATCATTTTTTTTAAAGCCTTTGGAATCGGTACATTCAATCTCCCTACATTTTCAATTACTGATAACAGCTCATTCGCAATATAAAAGAAAATGGTCGCATCTCTTATATAATGAAAGGCGAAAATTTGATCAAGTGAATGGGCGACGGCCACAACAAATAAAATAGCAACTTTTTTTAATATTCCTCTAAAACCAACTTTGCTTGAGAGCTCGCCCTCATAAGCGGAAGCGATTAGTCCTGATACATAATCGATGACAATAAATACAACAAGTGCGCCAAGCAGCTTGGAAGGGCTCCCGAACAAATAAGTAAGAATCATGCCAACAAACGTAAACAACCCACTAAAATAAAGCTTATCCATAAAAAATGATCCCCCCTATTGAACAGAACGTGATGTAAAAATCTATTACATCTGTTAATAGATTATGATATTGTCGATTGATGGTTACGGTATACAACTAAGAAATAACTATTTTTAAAAGGGAATAAATGAATGATTTTTGCTTGAAAAAAATGAAGCAAAGTGATAATTTTTTGTTACAATAGAAAAAACCATTTGAAGGAGGAAGATAGTAGTATGAATAAAATTACTCTTGGTTTGCCTCCACGCTGTCACAAAGTATTTTTTGACGGAAAGGTTTTTAAGATTAAAGATTTTAACAATGAGAAATGGGTTGTTCCTGTTTCAAGAACAGAGAGCGCTGAAGTAAATAAGCTCGATGAAGAGACGGGAAGGCTGAATATAATAGGGAAGGATCGGATTCTTGCCTCCCTCGAAATGCCCCTGCGCTTTTGTGAAATAGGCAAAGGCTGGCTATTGGATAAATTGACAAAAACGAAAAGAAAATAAATAAATAACGATACGGCAGCCGCCGTATCGTTTTTTTGCGAAAGAAGAACGCCTTGGACTCTATAAAGCGCCGTTAAACCATTTACAATTTAAAATTCCACTTTCATTTTAAAAAGAATGACTCTCGAATTTTTTAAAAGCTTTTGTACCGCTTCTTTATTCCCGGTAAAAATATCTGAACGCATCGGAATCCCGCTCTTGTCATGTTGATTTTCTGCAAAGGCATATAAAATGATAGATTCCCCGGGTTTAATTATGGTTTGATCTGATAGTCTTATAGACGCAGAGTTGCTATCAGAAAAAGAGGAAACCGATATCGAATCGCCGCCCGACATCAAACCGCCCTCTGATTTAACTGAAGCGTAATAAGAAATTTTCGTCTTTTTCTTTTCTTTCTCCATTTCCTGGCGATAAAAAATGAGTGCTTTTTTTGTTTTTTTAGAATGAATGGTAAATAGAGGTAAATCTTTTTTTAGCTTTCCATTTTCATATAGTTCCAACGAAAGCTTAATTGCCTTCAATTTTTTTTCGGCGCCATTCACTTCCAAAAAAAGATGGTCTGAAGGAAGTGTAAGATCCAAAATATCCTTTTCCCGTTTTGACATTTTCAGCGGCTGAACCGTAAGTCCGTTTGCAGGCTTTTGCTGATTTGTTTCACAACCGGACATTAAAAATAAAATACTGCAAAGCAAAATCAATATCCATTTTTTCATCACTAACCCCCTAAAAGTTAACGTATTATTCTAAGTTTACCAAAAAATAAACGGTAGATGGTAAACATTTAGAATTCCTTCTAATTTTTTTGTACAGGCATACATTAGTATGGGGAATGGACATGGGGGGACGGAGATGGCAAGTCGACGAAAACAGATGATGCAAATTGCGGCAACCTACATTGGAACGGTTGTCGGTGCGGGATTTGCAACAGGCAGGGAAATCGTTGAATTTTTTACGAGCTACGGTTCCGCCGGATTAATCGGGATTATCATCAGCGGGCTCTTGTTTATTTTCCTCGGGACAAGAATCATGCTCGTTGCCAGGAAAATCGGAGCACATACATACGAGGACATTAACCGCCACATGTTTGGCTCCCGAATGGCTTCATTTGTGAACATCATCCTTTTTATTATGCTGTTCGGCGTGACCTCGGTCATGCTGTCAGGAACGGGTGCCATTTTTAAAGAACAGCTTCATTTGTCGTTTCAGATTGGGATTTTCTTAACGCTTTTCCTCGTGTATATTGTTATGCAAAAAGGAATGAAAGGCATTTTATGGACAAATTCGATTGTTGTCCCGATCATGGTTCTCTTTTCGATCGTAATTTCCATTTCGATGCTTGATGATGCAGGGAGCCGGGCCCTTATAGAGCAAGATGATTTCATCGGCCAGTGGAAGTGGCTGTTTAGCTCTTTTACGTATGCCGCTTTTAACTTAACGCTCGCGACAGCAATTTTAGTTCCATTAAGCAAAGAGGCAGAGGATGATGGTGTGATTAAGTGGGGAGGGCTGTTCGGCGGATTAGGATTAATGTTTATTTTATTAAATAGCCATTTTGCCTTATATTCCGTTCCAAGGGTTCTAAATTATGAAATCCCTATTGCAGAAATTATTGGTCAGCTCGGTGCAGTCGTCCATTTGCTTTTTTTGCTCGTTGTCTACGGGGAAATCTTCACGACCTTGATCGGAAATCTGTTTGGTCTTGTTGGCTCACTGACCCGGAATTTCCGGGCATCATCCAACACGCTTTTGCTTTTCATCATGCTCGGCAGCTATTTGATCAGCCAATTTGGCTATTCTTCCTTGCTTCACTTTTTGTATCCGCTGTTTGGGATGATCGGCCTTGTTTTTTTAGTGATGCTTGCATTCAAACGGTGAAAAGACATGGAGCTTTGTTGCTTCATGTCTTTTTTCATTTACTGAATGAGTTCTATCGGTAGTTAAATTCAAAGTATCCTCAATAGGGGAGCATGTTTAGCATAAACATGCTCTTCTTCTTTTGAATGAAATTCCATTTTTTAGCGAATTGGCTGATAAGTTAGCGAAAGTGGCCGATAAGTTATTAAAAGTAGCTGTTATACATTAAATAAGATAAAAACCTCCTTCCGCTACGGAAAGGAGGTTTTGTTATGTCTATTCAGTTGCCGCTTCTGGCTTTGCTTTGGCTGCCTTTTTTGGTTCGTCGCGCTCGATTTTACCGCTGCCGACACAAAGGGCGAGAATGATTCCGATTCCGAGGAAAATCAGTCCGGTTAGAAAGACGGTCGTAAACGATTCGCTCCATGCTTTTTGAATGGACGTAATCACCGTTGCCTTAATCGTTTCTGGCAACTTTAACGCTTCAGGGTGAATGAGCAGGCTGAACAGTGAGTCGGTTTTCTCGGCTAATGCCGCAAACAGTTTTTTCATCATTGGATTTGCCTGATGGTGTGCGATCGTTTCCATTTTTGATTGCAACGTTTCGTTCATCACTGTATTCAAGACTGTAATCCCGATAGTTCCGCCAATTGAACGGAAAAAGGTAGAAGCGGAAGTGACAGCACCCAATTGGTGTTTCGGAAACGCATTTTGGACGGCGATCATTAATGTTGGCATGACAAGCCCCATCCCAAAGCCCATTATAATCATATAAATGTAAGCCGTTAATTTGCTGGAATCAAGCCCCATTGTGCTCATTAAATAAAAGCCAAAAGCTGTAATGAGCATTCCGACGGTTAAAACGGTACGGTAGCGAAGCTTAAGTAAGATTCGGCCACCGATAATGCTCGCGAAGATCATTGAAATCATCATTGGCGTCATTGTAGAACCGGCCTGTGTCGGCGATACGCCGAGAATGCCTTGCATAAACATCGGGACGAAGCTGATTGCCCCGAACATTCCAAGTCCGAGCAAGAAGCCAAGGCCATTCATTGTTGAAAATACACGATTTTTAAATAAGCGAATATCAATGATCGGTTCTTTCGCTTTCGTTTCAATCCATCCGAAGATGAGTGTTAGCACAATTGCTCCACCAAAATAAAGGAAGGAAGGAATTGATACCCAATCAAAATTCTTTCCAGCATTCGTCAATCCGAGCAACAATAAAACAAGGGCTGGAACAAACGTAATGATTCCGAGATAGTCGATGTTTGCATTCCCTTTTTTCGCGATAATTTCGTGCTTCATACCAATGAAAATTAGAATTCCTGAAAGAAGGCCAAATGGCACGTTAATAAGGAAAATCCAATGCCAGCTAATCGTATCGACTAAAGCTCCGCCGATTAATGGCCCGATAACTGAGCTTAATCCGAAAATGCCGCCGAATACCCCTTGCCACTTCGCACGTTGTTCGGCTGTGAAAATATCGCCGACAATCGTTTGTGAAAGAGGCATGAGCATCCCGCCACCGATTCCTTGAATTCCCCGGTACCAGATTAATTGCTCCATCGTTTGCGCCGTCGCACAAAGCCCTGAACCGATAACGAAAATAATAACGCCAAGCAAATAAAATTTTCTTCTTCCATACATGTCGGATAATTTCCCGATAATCGGGACGACGGTTGTTGATGTAATTAAATAGGCTGTTGTTACCCACGCGAAAATGGAAAATCCATGCAATTCTCCAATGATAGTAGGCATTGCCGTTCCAACAACGGTTTGTTCCATCGCGCTAAAAAACATCCCGATGATTAAACCGGTTAAAACAACATTTCTGTTAATTCGCTCTGTATTCATTCAAAATCTCCTATTCTTTTTTATTTATAAAAGATCGACATCTAAAAGCTCCGCCAATTTCGTTCGATAGGCTTTCAGTGGCTCTATTCCTTTAAAGTGAGCAAGCATCCCCTGGAATATAAACTTTTTTGGCTTTTCTTTTTTCATTTCAGCCAGTAAAAAGTCGATGACCGAGTAAAATTCCTCTCTTTGATGGTGATCCAATTCAATTTCCGTCAGTTCCTTTTGCATTTCCAATAAAAGCTTTACAATCGTTTGCTTCGTTTGATCTTCTGCATTTGTCATGTCTTTATAAAAATAGTAGTCAATGACTTCACGAGAAAGTAAAGGGGGTTCGTTTTCTTTTAATATCCCATCAACTAAATTGTCGAGCCGCTTGACGATCATCGTTGAAAGCTGAAGTAAATCCAGTTTAATTTTATCGATGATAATAAACTTAATATAAATTTGTTTAATTCCTTCAAGAAGAATAGAAATATCGATAATATAAGGAATGATCTGTTCACCGTACAATTCAATCAGTCTCGACTCATACCATTTTTGGACGTCGAGCCGTGTTTGCATCATATATTGATGGATTTTATCATTGACCGAGTGAACATGTTCACGAATGTACATAATGATAAAGTCCCGATATTCTACCGTTTCTTGAAATTGAACGTTAATTTGCTTAATTAATTTTTCCCTTGGTGATAAGTTGTCGGTTTCAACTTCAAGCACTTTTTTGCGCATCCGGTCGTGATAATAATGGAAAATCGATAGCAATAACTCTTCTTTTGAAGAAAAATGCAAATAGAAAGCGCCTTTAGAGATGTCGCTTTTTTTTGTGATCTCCTGGATCGATGTTGAGTAAAATCCTTTTTCAGCAAATAATTTAATGGCCGTTTCAATGATCTTTAACTTTTTCTCATTCAATGGGTACACACCTTCTAAATAAGAATGTTGACTAATTGGTCAGTCGGATGAATGGAATGGCTTGAGTCAGCAATTAACAGTATAATTCGCCATGACCAGTCAGTCAATAGGCAATGCAATAAACGATGAAAAAATTTGGCGGGCGTTGCGAATAAAAGGGGATAATGCTACAATTTCCATAGATTAATAGCTGTTCGCATTGCCCGAACCTCGCCATTTCTTATGAAAGCGTTTACTTCACTATTTTAGCGAAGGAGAGTCTTTCTTTTGGGGAAAACAAAACATACGGGTCCGATGAAGCTGCCAAAGTTGCCTGATCCAAAACTATGGGTAAGCCCTATTCCGTTTGGGCTAGGAAAAGTGAAGCCGCACCACCTTCGCGATACGGTAAAAGTCGTCTGGGAAAACAGAGACAATTTAAGCTACGCCGCAAGAATATTGACGCAAGGTGTATGTGATGGGTGTGCATTAGGCGTGTCGGGACTTCATGATCAGACGCTTGCGGGCCCGCATTTATGCACGACAAGGCTCAACGTCCTTCGATTAAATACGATGCCAGCCATTAAAGATGAAGTGATTTTTCAAGATATCCATGAATTGCGCAAATTAAGCTCAACCGAACTTCGCAAGCTGGGCCGGATTCCTTATCCGTTAATGAGACGAAAAGGAGAAGATCGATTTAAGCGCCTCACATGGGATGAAGCGTTAACGATCATCGCCGATAAGATGAAGGAGCTTGATCCGAAACAGATGGCGTTTTATCTTACGTCCCGGGGAATTACGAATGAATCGTATTATGTCGCGGCAAAAGCGGCCCGTTTGATCGGAACGAATAATATTGACAACGCCTCTAGAATCTGTCACTCTCCATCAAAAACGGCATTGAAACGTTCGCTCGGGATCGGTGCTTCAAGCTGTACTTATAAGGATTGGATTGGGACAGATGTGCTCGTCTTTTGGGGATCTGTTGCCGCTAACAACCAGCCGGTTTCTACAAAATACATGTATGCTGCGAAGCGAAAAGGGACAAAGATCATCGTCATTAATCCTTATCATGAGCCGGCGATGGATGAATATTGGGTGCCTTCTATTCCCGATTCAGCATTATTCGGGACAAAATTGGCGGATGATTTTTACCAGGTGAACATAGGCGGAGATATTGCTTTCATGCACGGAATTATGAAGCATTGGTTTGAAATGGAAAACGAAAAGCGTGGATCTGCCATCAATTATGACTTTGTCGAAAAACACGTCAATGGTTTTGACAAATTAAAGCAACATGTCGAGCAATATGACTGGGAGGCACTTGAGAAATCTTCCGGGATAAGCAAAGAACGAATGAAGGAACTTGCTAAAATGTTAGCAGCGGCTAACTCGGGAGTATTCGTCTGGTCCATGGGGCTGACCCAGCATCGTTTCGGAACTGATAATATATCGCAAGTCGCAAACCTTGCCTTGCTTAGAGGCTTTATAGGACGGGAACATTGCGGAGTGATGCCGATTCGCGGACATTCCGGCGTACAAGGTTCAGGAGAGATGGGCGCGGACCCGTTTAGTTTGCCGGGCGGAGGTTTCGATAAGGAAACGGTTGAACGAATCGAAAATGTATGGGGGTTTGAACTGCCGAAATGGCAAGGGGACATGGTCGGGGTTAGCCTCGAAAATGCTCTTTTGCCGGACGATCATGAACGGAAGCTAAAACTTTATTATATGTCAGGCGGGAACTTTTTAGAGACGATGCCAAATCCTGATTTTGTCAAACAGTGCCTGGAAAATCTCGAACTGCGGGTTCATCAAGATATTATTTTCAATACTTCGACATTGCTTGATGCAAAAGAGGCGGTAATTGTTTTACCAGCGATGACGCGTTATGAACAGCCTGGCGGAGGAACGTCTACTTCAACGGAGCGAATGGTCTATTTTTCTCCAGAAATTAAAGGGCCGAGAATTGAAGAGGCAAGGGCTGAATGGCAGATCTTCGTTGATCTTGCGAAGCGGGTTAAACCGGAGAGGAAACATTTGATGAACTTTCAAGATGCGTTTGCGGTTCGCGCGGAAATTGCAAAGGCTGCGCCAGACTATGACGGCATCCAACATTTAAAACATAAAGGGGACGTCTTTCAATGGGGCGGCGCATGGCTCTGTGAAGATGGCATTTGTCCGACAGAAGATGGAAAAGGGAACTTAATCACAGTGGAACTTCCTGAACTTCGTAAGGCGGAAGGACAGTTTTATGCAACCTCGCGGCGCGGGAAACAATTTAATTCGATGATCTACAGCGAAAGGGATCCATTTAATGGTGCGGATCGTTACGATGTTCTCATGTTTCGTGAAGATGCCGAAAAGCTTGGAATTCAGGACGGCGAGGCCGTCGTTGTATATAATCGCCATGGACTTTTTCAAGGAAGGGCCAAAGTGGAAAATGTGAAGCAAGGGAACATTGCCGTTTATTGGCCAGAAGGAAATTCGCTTTTTCCGAAAGGCGTGTATGAACAATATGCGGGGATTCCTGAATATAATACAACCGTTATTGTAGAAAAAGCGGAAACCTTTTATGCCCAAAAAGACGTGAAGTATAAAGAAAAACGAATTGAAGAATTAGAGATGGAAGTCGGATAATTCATAAAAAGAACCCTGCTGTTTGCAGAGTTCTTTTTATTTAGCAGGCAAAAATTCCTTCAATTCACGGTAGCGTGAGGAAAGACTTGAAGCCGTTGTATGGTAGCGTTTGGCGATGGATACTTGAGTCGGTTTTTCTCCGAGAATATCTTTCGCCACGAGGTAATGAAGGGCGCTGGCGAAAATCTCTGCTTTTCGTATGACTGGTTTGCGATTTTGATAATAAGAGTTCCAGAGTATTTCCGCTTTTGCCGCTATTTCCTCGCCGGCTTCTTTTTTTAAGAGAGCCAATACGGAATCATCGATATTCTCCGCAGCACTATGGTTATTCCGAGGATGCTCGGATAGGGCGAGCTGTAAAATTGCCGGAAAGTGATCTTTTAACGAAGATCCTTCCGCCAGGTTGTTTATTTCTTCGAGAAAACGGGATTTCCTTGATTCGGAAATCTCGATGAAGCTAATATAAAATTCATGGTGATTTCCGTTAAAAATCAATGTGCCTAGCAGAAGGCTGTTGGATTGAGGCAAATGATTCTCATTCATGATCGCTTCAAATTCATCATGACCATAAACATCACGAAGCTTAAACGTGTTTTTATTGATTTGTGATTCAATCGAGTAGACGGACGGCTCTCTATATTGCCAGCTGCAAAGCATGTGCCATATTTCTTCTGAGACATTTTCTTTTACAGATTCGATATACCATTCGATCGGAGTCTTTCCTTCTTTGATTGGAGAGCAGAAAATTTCCCAGCATACAGCGACATTTGCAAATGCCTGGCTTTTCGATTTTTCTACTGGATGTTTTGCAAGATGGTTGGCAATTCGTTTTGCCATTTCTACCTGGTGGTTGTCAAAGACAAATTTAATTAATCCTTCCTGATGTTTAGCCATTTCATTTACGATCGCAAGCTTTTTAGATGAAATGGTAACCATGCAACAATGTTTATGCTTTTTGCCACTCCCGCACGGGCAAGGAGCGTTTCTTCCAATTTTACTTCCCATGTTGATCCTCCAAATGTTTCGGCCAATCATACCATGTTTCATACTAGCACAACTAAAAAAGTTTTCAACAGAAGTAGAAAAAGTGCTTTTTTTCTAAAAACACTTTTTGCCGGAGCCTAAAAAGAAAGATCAAAAAACCAGACAGCGTTCGCTGCCTGGTTTATCCAATAAATTTCTTATATTCTTCTGTCAGTTTCATGAACAATTCACGGTCACATTTTTCTAACGCTTCATCAATGCGTTTTTTATAAAGATTAATATGAAAGTCATGTAATGATTCATCAAGGATCATTTGAGCAACCAGGCTAAAGGCGAACGGGTCATTTCTTTTCTGAAGCTTCTGTTTCACCAGTTCGTTCATTTTTTTGTTATACGATGTATTGTCTTTCATGCTCCATTCCTCCTTGAATGTTTTTTGAAAAACAGTGTGCTTACAGTGTAAAGTAAGCTGCTTTCCTGTTTCATACTCGCTTGTTTTGTGAAAACGAGTATTTCTACTAGTATACTGGGCAACCGAGTGATTGACAACAGTTTATCTGAAAATTTTGATAAATTTTTTTATTGATGAATACTTCGACAGCAACGGTTGACATCCTTTTTTGTATAAATCAAAATATCACGGCCTTTATTGCTAATGACAATACGCTCTTTCGGAATTTCGATGTTTAACGATATCGTTTGTTTAGTTATTACCCGATAATGCGGATAGGTTAAACCAAATTTATTAAAAAATTTATAAAGCACAAAAAATGTCAGTGGAGGCCGGCGAAAAAAGTTGACTAAAAAAAGGGATTGATTTACCCTAAAATAAAAAAACGATCCACTAGGGGTGCTTTATTCTAAAGCTGAGAGAAGATTAGATTCTTCAACCCTTTGAACCTGATCCAGATGATGCTGGCGTAGGGAAGTGGTGTGGCTATTTGACAATTACTTTTTGTTAACCACCCACTTATCCAAGTGGGTGGTTTTTTACATAATGAGGAGATGGTCATTAATGGAACATGTAATGGTACCTAAGGCGCTTACAATTGCAGGTTCGGACAGCGGCGGGGGAGCAGGTATACAGGCGGATCTAAAAACGTTTCAGGAGCTGAATGCGTACGGAATGTCGGTGCTGACCGCGATAACGGCACAAAATACGCTAGGGGTTCAAGGCGTTTACCCGATGGATGTTCAGGCTGTTGAAAGACAGTTATTTTCTATTGGCGAGGATCTGTCGCCGGATGCATTAAAAACAGGGATGCTCTTTAACAGGGAAATCATCGAAACGGTTGCTTCAAGCATTCGCCAGTTTGGCTGGGGAAATGTCGTCGTCGATCCCGTGATGATCGCAAAGGGAGGGGCGGAATTATTACAAGAAGAAGCGGTTGCCGCTTTAAAAGAACATCTGTTTCCACTGGCGAAAATCGTTACGCCAAACATTCCCGAAGCTGAAAAACTTGTAGGCAAGGAGATTGTAAGTTTGGAAGATCGAAAGGAAGCGGCGAGAATTCTTGCTGATCTGGGCGCAGAACATGTCGTCATTAAAGGGGGCCACCTTGAAGATGAGCAACATGCCAATGACTTGTTTTATGATGGCGAGAATTTTTTTGAAATAGAAGGAAAACGGATTGCGACAAAACAGACACATGGGACGGGCTGTACATTTGCCGCCGCAATCACGGCTGAGCTGGCCAATGGAAAAACTCCGCTACATGCTGTGAAAACAGCAAAACAATTTATCCAGGCGGCAATTGAAAATCCTCTTCATATCGGTTCCGGCCATGGTCCAACCAACCATTGGGCATTCATGAAATACAATAAAACTCTTGTATAAAGGGGGTGCAAATAGAATGACACTGATTTTACAAGAAATACGAACGAAGAATCCTCTCATTCACCACATAACGAATCAAGTGACGATGAATTTTCTCGCAAACGGAATTTTAGCGGCTGGCGGCAGCCCGATGATGGCCCATCATCGTGAAGAAGTGGGGGAGGCAGTGGCCCATGCGGATGCTCTCGTATTAAATATTGGCACGCTCGATCCGGAAATGGTCCAATCAATGCTTATCGCGGGCAAAAAAGCAAAGGAACTTGGCATCCCGGTCATATTTGATCCTGTCGGAGCGGGGCTGTCCAATCTGCGCAAAAATGCCGCGCGCCGTATCGTTGATGAAATTCATCCTGATGCCATTTGTGGAAATGCGGCTGAAATTTCGTTTTTGCTCTCTTCTACCTGGGAAGGAAGAGGAGTGGACGGACATTTAGAGAAGAATGTTGAAGAGCTCGTCTTTGAAACTGCGAAAAGCCTCCGCACAACTGTTGCATTGACAGGGAAAACGGATGTAATAAGCGACGGAAGCGTTGTTTATACGGTGAATCACGGTGACGAATTGTTGACCAGGGTAACCGGAACGGGTTGCTTTGCGACATCGCTGATCGGGCTGTTTATGGCCAAATCGGTAGAAACGTCTTTAACGCCTGCTGAACGAGCGACAAAAGCGGTTACGATGCTGAACCTTTGCGCTGAGAAGGCAATCAATCATTCATCCGGACCGGGGAGTTTTCAAGTTTCATTACTTGATGCGTTGTACGCGATCGATGATGAAGCGCTAAAAAATGCCGAGAAGGTAAAGAAAGTGGATGTTCAACAATGGCGGTAATAGTTAATACGTTAAACGATGTGCTAAAGCTATATTTTGTCATGGGAAGCAACAACTGTGAATCCGATCCGGTAGTTGTCCTTGAAGAGGCATTAAAGGGTGGCATTACCTGTTTTCAATATCGGGAAAAAGGAGCGCAGGCAAAGATTGGCAGAGAGAAGATCGAGCTTGCCAGACGGCTTCAACAGTTATGCCGGGAGCACGAAGTTCCTTTTATCGTAAATGATGAAATAGAGCTAATGAAAGAGCTTGATGCAGATGGCCTTCATATCGGACAAGAAGACGGAGATGTTGAAAAAATCAGGCGGCAAATTCCCGGGAAAATTCTCGGCGTTTCCGCGCATAATGTAAAAGAAGCCGAAGACGCCATCCGCCAGGGAGCGGACTATCTGGGGGTTGGACCTGTGTATCCGACCATTACGAAAAAAGATACCAGGCCGGTAATGGGAACAACCATTATCCGACAGCTGAGAGAAAAAGGAATAACGGTCCCGACCGTTGGAATTGGCGGAATTCAAATTGGGAAAGCAAGGCCCGTCATAGAAGCGGGCGCTAATGGAATTGCAGTTATTTCTTCGATAAGCATGGCCGATTCACCAATAGAGGCAGCAAGAAGGTTGTTAGATGAGGTAAGTTTTGTTGGGTAGAATGATAAGCGGATAAAAGAATGGGGACTTGCTCCATTCTTTTTTTGGTTTAAACGTACAGTTTTTTGACAAAACTAAGCCTAACGTAATAAAATGTTTTTACGTAATATAAATATTTTATGAAACGGGGTGATTGGATGGAAAAACGGGATGAAATTCTAGAAACGTATGTAGTAACAATTCCGGAGCAGGCAGCAGCACTCCTTCATCCTGTTCGCTCTGAAATCATTCGCGCATTAAAAGAGCCACGTTCGGCGACTGAAGTGGCAAAATTGCTTGATGAAACACCGCAAAAAATCAATTATCACCTTAAAACGCTGGAAAAAGTAGGGCTCGTACGAAGAGTCGGCACAAGGAATGTTAGAAATCTTGTAGAAGTATTGTATCAGGCGGTTGCGCAAAACTTGATATTGTCCGATTCGTTAGGGATGTCTGCGGAAACGGCGCAAAAATTAAAAGACCAGAGCGCGCTTGCCCATGTGCTCTCTTTAACGGAAAAAATGAAAAAAGATGCCATTCGGCTCATGGAACAAAGTGAAGAGGAAGAAATTCCGAGCGCGGCATTACAAACATCGATCACATTGCGGACGAAGGAAGAACGCAATCAATTTGTCAACGAGTATGTCGCTTTAGTAGGTCAGCTGATTGAAAAATACCAGAGTGATGTTGATGAAAAATCCGTGTCTTATCATGTTTCTCTTGCAGTTTACCCTAAACCGGAGGGAAGTGAAAAAAATGGCTCATAAGCAGGATACCGTTTTATGGGAAACGAAAGAAGCTCCAGATGAAAAGAACGCTAAAGTCGTTTCGATCAACAGAAAACGCAATGAAGTAACGACATCCTTTGAACCAGTTCGAACTGAAGTGGAGATTAAAACAGAAAGTGAAAAAACGGCAACCGTTATTTACGTTACATCCGGGTTTGGCGAAATCAAGGCGGGAAGCGGTTCTGGCCCGAGGTGTATGGCTGCTTAACACTTTTTAAGGGAGGACAAAAAGATGAATTTAGTTCCAATGGTCGTAGAGCAGACCAATCGAGGAGAGCGGTCGTATGATATTTATTCAAGATTATTAAAAGACCGGATCATTATGATCGGAAGTGAAATTAATGATGCTGTCGCAAACTCTGTCGTTGCACAGCTTTTGTTTTTAGCTGCAGAGGACCCGGATAAAGACATCTCCGTTTACATTAACTCACCGGGTGGATCGGTTACGGCAGGCCTTGCGATTTATGATACGATGCAATTCATCAAGCCAGATGTTTCAACGATTTGCATTGGCATGGCGGCATCGATGGGAGCCATTCTTTTAATTGCCGGCGCCAAAGGGAAAAGATTCGCTCTGCCAAATGCTGAAGTAATGATCCACCAGCCTCTTGGAGGAACACGAGGGCAAGCATCCGATATGGCGATCCATGCGAAACGGATCTTACAAACCCGCGAACTGTTGAATCAAATCATTTCCGAACGTTCTGGCCAGCCGCTGGATAAAGTTGCGAAAGACACCGATCGCGATTACTTTATGAGCGCCGGCCAGGCATTAGAATACGGCATTATCGACAAAGTGATTGAAAAAATATAAGGCTGGAAGAAAGGTCCTAAAATGAGCAGGGCCTTTCTTGCATTATGGAGACTACTGTTTAAGCAGTAAATTAGAAATCGTAGTGCAGAAATGGTATGTTAAATTTGTCAATACATACAAATCGCTTAAGAAAGAAGGGAAGCAAGTGGCCGCTCTAAGCCAGGAAAGTAACGTTTTGAAGCAGCCTACGATTTATAAAATTTTATTCGCCATTGGCTTTGTCCATCTTTTAAATGATACGATGCAAGCCGTGATTCCAGCGATCTTCCCTATTTTAGAA
Source organism: Fictibacillus sp. Mic-4 (assembly GCF_049843615.1). Lineage (NCBI taxonomy): Bacteria > Bacillati > Bacillota > Bacilli > Caryophanales > Fictibacillaceae > Fictibacillus > Fictibacillus sp. Mic-4. Next base: position 88,579 of record NZ_JBBHZM010000007.1, read on the forward strand.
AAATCAATGAATCTTACATTTACGCAATTAGGGTGGATTGCCTTCTGTTTAAATATGACGTCTTCGATTATGCAGCCAGTCATTGGCTCGTTTACGGATAAAAGGACGTCACCTTATATTTTGCCAATTGGGATGGCATCAAGTTTCATTGGAATGCTCGGCATTGCGTTTGCGAATCGGTTCGAATATGTGTTGCTGTCAGTCATTTTAATTGGGCTAGGTTCAGCCGTTTTTCATCCTGAAGGTTCCCGTGTTGCCTATATGGCGGCCGGCGGAAGAAGAGGGTTGGCCCAATCGATTTACCAGGTTGGAGGAAATGCCGGCCAATCATTAGCTCCGATCATGACTGCGCTTATATTCGTGCCGCTGGGCCAATTCGGCGCCATCTGGTTTACGACTGTAGCGGGACTGGCGATTGTCGTTCTTCTATATATTTCAAACTGGTACAATCAACAAATGGTGTATTTTCCGAGAGTGAAGAAAAAAGCAGAAAAGAAGGAAATTCATCCGAAGCGAAAAAAACAGGTGATGTTTGCCATTACATTGCTCGTTTTTCTTGTGTTCGTCCGTTCCTGGTATGTGGCCGGTATCGGCAATTATTATCAATTTTATTTGATTCACGATTACGGATTATCCATTCGAAGTGCACAATATTTTATTTTTGCCTTTTTAGCCGCAGGTGTGCTCGGCACGTTTATGGGCGGCCCGCTTGCCGACCGGTTCGGGAAACGGAACATGATTTTTTGGTCGATGATCGGTTCAGCGCCGCTTGCCCTTCTGCTTCCATATGTTCATCTCATCTGGGTGTTTCCGATTTTTCTCGTTCTTGGCTTTATCATTATGACAAGTTTTTCAGTTACTGTCGTTTATGCCCAGGAACTCCTGCCAGGTAGAATTGGGATGGTCTCCGGCCTGATTGTCGGTCTTGCTTTCGGCATGGGGGCACTGGGTTCGGTCATACTAGGAAATCTTGCAGATGCATTCAGCATAAAATATACAATGATATGTATTAGTTTCCTGCCACTTCTAGGATTATTGACATATCTTCTTCCTTCTGACCAAAAAGTAAAACAATGGGAGAAGGAATCGATGTAAAAAAGTGTAACCCCGGGACCACCCGGGTGTTACACTTTTTTCGGCTTAATTGCTTCTTGGAGGACATACCAGTTTTGTGTAAAAGGAAGCCCGAGAACCCAATATGCGACTCCCCGAAGGTTGTATTGTTTTGCGACTTCATACTTCGCTTTTACACTTCGGGCATCTTCAAACCACACCTCATGCTTTTTACCTAGATGATCGTAATACGTAAAGAAAGGCGATTCGGCCTTCTCATTATATTGAATACTTGCGCCAAACCGGGCAGCCCGGTTAACCGCCTCAGCACCACTAATCGTATCTGCGAATGTTCCTTGAACAAATGGGAGCGTCCAATCACGGCCATATAATGATACGCCCATCATAATTTTATTTCGTGGAATAACGGTTACTGCATAGTCCAATACTTTTTTGACTTCATTTAATGGTGCGATCGGCATCGCCCTTCCTCCGAACCAGCCCCAATCGTAGGTCATGATTACGATAAAATCTACAATTTTCCCCTGAGCCGCATAATCCTGGCCTTCATATAAAGCACCGGTTTGAGCGCTCGAATATTTTGGAGGTACCGCGGTAGAGACGGAGTAGCCAAGCGGGCGAAGCTTTGCGACTGCACGACGCAAAAATTGATTGTAAGCTTCACGGTCTTTTGGGTCCACATACTCGATATCAAAATTAACGCCACGGTAATTTTTGCTGCGCATCGTATTTAATATATTGGTAAGCAACGTTTCTTGAAGGGAAGAGCTGGAAAGAATGGCATGGGCAAGTTCGGTGCTGAAAGCCCCTTTTTCAAAATTAGAGACGACCATGATCGATGCCACCTTTTGTGAATGAGCCGCGGCAATAATCCCTGTATCTTGCATATTCGTCAATGAGCCGTCACGTTTTATAAAATAGCTAAACGGACCGATAAATGTTAAATATTTTCCGATGTCACGAATTTCCGCCTGGGCAGTTGGCCCGAAATCATTCATGTAAGCAAATACTTCCTTCACAGGCCGGATCAATGGAATGGTTAAATGGGTACCTGGATATACAAGTTCTGGATTGGAAATGGAATTTGCTTCACTAATCGCCTGAACGGTTGATTGATAGCGTTTGGCAATAGCAGAAAGCGTTTCACCGGATTGGACAGTATGGACGGGAATTATCAAAGTCTGCCCGACATAAAGCTGAGAATGATCGGTAATATTGTTTCGGTCAACAATCGCTTCAACCGTAGTATGCATGCGGAGGGCAATGAAATAAAGTGTATCTCCTTCTTTAACGACATAGGTAGGAAAAGGATCGGGAATGACGATAGCTTGGCCGACAACGAGAACATCCGGGTTGGCCATTCCGTTTACTTGAATAATCATAGAAGCGTCTACTCCATATCTTCTTGCGATCTCCCAAATGGAATCACCGCGGGTGACGACATGAATTTGCATGAATAAACCTCCCGTAAAAACCTCTTAACCTAATGTATTAACAGAAGGACTAGAATATGAAAAAACACACCCGTTAAGAAAAAACGGGTGATGATGCTGAAGCTTCATTACAACTAAAAAGGCAGCTGCGATTAGCTGCCGATCTAGCTGAAAAGAAGTTTTATTTTAACTCTGGAAGCATTCGGATTTCCTGTTTCATATCCGAATGGCATAACGGACAATCTGGTGTATCTTTAAGTGAGTAGTCAACCCGCATCCAACACTGGCACTCATCACTAGTACATGCCCATACTTTCGTTTCTACATCAGGTATCGGTTCGGTCGGATTTTTGGAAAAAAAGGCCATGGATATCCCCCTTAAGTGTATTAGTAGTAGTATATGCTAAATTTTTCATTTTATGAAGGATATCCTAATATATATTTTAAAAAGATGAAAAATCGGACCACTCCCCGGTTTATTGATTGCCGACTTTTGTCCACTGGCGTTAAATGCTTTAGCGATTTCCTTAAAGGTGAACGGCAGTTGAATATAAGTCAGAGATAGTCTGAATGCGCTCTTTCATTTCATTAACTAACTCCATCGGAGAAACAATATAGGCCTCCTTGCCAAATGTCCATATATAATCGGCAAAACGCTTTAATTCTCCAGGTAGTAGTTCAATTTCAATAGTACCTGACCCATCTTGATGGATTTGGAGAAAGTGGTGCAGCCTTTTATGGTGTTGGCAGGCTTCTGCTCCTTTAGGTGTAAAGTGAACTTTTAACAGCACTTTTTCATTAGAAGGTGCAGTATGAAACCAGTTTTTAATTGTTACATTTGAAAAATCCTTAACATCCCCGGTTTCATCATTTAATGCCGCTTTCTTCACGAAAAACAAGTCCAGCACGTGAAAGGCATTTGTCGAATAACTGAAGGCCGGACAATGCCATTTCCCATTTTCATTATAGATTCCGATTGGTTGAATATTGTAGTAGACTGTTTCTTTGTCCAATTGATACTGGACGGTTACAATTTTTTGCGCCAACGCCGCATCCAAAATAGTTTTAAAAAAATAGGGAGGAGTGCTAAGCGGCAGCTCGATCCATAATCTTTTCTCTAGTTCGTTTAATTGATGTTTCGCCTCTTCCGGCAAAAACTGAAGAAGTTTCTTATACCCTGATTCAGCCTCTTTTTGAAAGGGTAAAATAGGCTTTTCCAAAAAAGGTTGGGACGCATAAAGAAAGTGGAACGCTTCTAATTCTGTAAAGCCAATGGGCGGGAGAATTCTTCGGTTTTCGAGGAAGTACCCGCCATTTGGACCATACTCTGAAACGATTGGCAGGCCCCGGTCAATAAGTGTCAGTAAATCTCGTTGAATAGTCCTTGTTGATACATTGAATTCATCTGCAAGTTCTTTTAAGGTAAACTTCTTTTTCGAATTGATAGATAGTAGTAGTTTTTCAAGTCTTTCGATTTTCGCCATAAACAAATCCTCTATGCTAGCGTTTTTACAAAAATGGAAACGAATAACCTGGTCGTTACTTATATCGTACCAAATAAGTAGTATGTTTACTTTTTTTTAGAAAATAAAAAAAGCATGACTATTTGTCATACTTCTTTCTGTCATTTGTAACGATATCCGCTAGCTTTTCCAGACTGTTTAATAAATGCGAATAATCTTCTTCAGATAGTTTCGAAAGGTAATGTAGAACAATTTGGTTGCGTTTTTCTTTTACTTTTTCAAATGCTAACCGCCCATCATTCGTAATTTCGATATAAACGATACGCCGGTCCAGTTCTGAACGGTAGCGATGCACTAGATTGCGTTTCACTAATCGATCAATAATGACTGTTGTTGCACTTGCACGGACTTTCATGGATTCTGCAAGCTCAGTAACCGTCCATTTATCTTTGGAAGAAAGCGTTTTGAGTAATTGATACTGTGTTGATGTAATCCCTTCATCCTCCCAAATTTGAGGTCTCACCGTATCAGCAATCGTGTAATACGCATTTTCAATACGGTCGAGTTCGTCTATGTTTATTTTCCATGTAAGCCCCTTCATCAAGAAATCCTCCTCCAACTGTTACAATTAGTTCTTTATTTATTATATTAAATTTTCTGTATTCAAAAATATAGTGGAAATTTTTGACGATTCGAAATAAGCGGGAAATATAACCTAATTAAACGTGATAATGACGAAAATGGCAATAAGGTTGCTCGATTTTATCAGAAATTTTTAAAGACAAACCATTATCGAAAACATTTGAATAAAGCTGGAAAAGGTTACTTGGAAGAAAATTGTGGTATAACTAGAAAGGGATGAGGAGGGATTTGAAATGATTAGTGAAAAATATGTTAGCGAATCCAGAACCGTAAAATCGAGCATGATTTTACCGCCTGATACAAATCATCACGGCACTCTTTTTGGCGGGAAATTAATGGCCTATATTGACGATGTCGCTGCGATTGCGGCAACCCGGCATGCACGTCAAAATGTGGTGACGGCTTCTACTGATTCAGTGGATTTTCTGCACCCCATTAAAGTAGGGCATTCGGTTTGCTTAGAAGCATTTGTGACATGGGCACATAAAACATCGATGGAAGTGTTTGTAAAAGTCATTTCGGAAAACTTAATTTCAGGAGAACGAAAAGTTTGTGCGGTGTCTTTCTTAACATTTGTCGCACTCGATCAAGATGGAAAACCGACACCTGTTCCAAAGGTCATTCCTGAAACCGAAGAAGAAAAGTGGCTGCATGAAACAGCGGCAGAGCGGGCTGTCAATCGAAGGAAGAGACGCGAAGAACGAAAAATGGTTGCGGCAAAAATCGGTGCTCAAAAACCGTGGGAAAAATAAAAATTGTGTTCTTTTTGTTTTTCTTGAAAATTATGTTATACTAAAGATAACCTTTTTCCAGCCAGGGATACGAGAACCCTGGCAATTTTTTTTGCTTAAATGCTTCAAGAGGTGTGAAAGAAGGTTGCGGACAAAAAGAGTGGACAGATCCACCCTTTTTGGCTTGAGGAGAGTTTAAAATTAACGACGGAATCCGCCACCAAGTTGTTGTTCAGCCATGTGGACAAGACGTTTTGTGATTTCTCCACCGACTGATCCGTTAGCACGAGAAGTAGTATCAGGACCGAGTTGTACACCAAATTCGGTTGCGATTTCATATTTCATTTGGTCAATCGCTTGTTGGGCGTTTGATACTAATAACTCGTTAGAGTTGTTGTTACGTGCCATATGTATCACCTCCTTGTATTTGTAGTTTGTTTATCCGATTTTAAATTATACATGCCCATAAAAATATTTTTTTTATGCCTGGAGTCACTTTTTTAAACGAATGATCGTATAGTATTCTATCCCCCTATAGAAAGAAAAACGCCGTGCTGATCTCCCACACGGCGTTTTATTTTGAGGCGAATTTTGCTTTAGCAAATTTGTGCTATAATAAAAAAGTTGTGTTTTAGTTTTAAATTGATAGGGGAAGCACATGGAAAAAACGAGAGTGGATCAATGGAAAGGTATTCTAATGGTACTAGCCGGGGCTTCATTATGGGGGCTCTCTGGAAATGTGGCCGAATACTTATTTAGTCATGCGAAGTTTAATGTCAATTGGGTGGTCTCCATCAGAATGCTGTCTGCCGGCGTCTTGCTTCTTTTAATGGCACTGGCGTCGTCACATAAAGCGAAGGTATGGAACATTTGGAGGAGCAAAAAAGACGCCTTTTCCCTTTTTGTATTCTCTATTTTTGGAATGCTTGGCTGCCAATTTACGTTTTTTTCGAGTATTGAGCACGGAAATGCGGCAACTGCGGCACTTCTTCAATTTTTAGGCCCTGTGTTCATTATCCTTTATATAACGGTTAGATTTCGAAAACTCCCTTCACCGCGGGAGTTCGGAGCGGTCATGCTTGCGCTTGTAGGCACCTTTTGTTTATTGACAAACGGAAATGTTCATGCGGTTACGGTTCCGGCGGCTGCTATTAGCTGGGGAATTCTATCAGGAGTCGCTTCCGCCTTTTATACAATGTATCCCCATGCATTAATAAGCAAATGGGGTTCAATCGTTGTTGTCGGGTGGTCAATGGTCATCGGCGGTGGGGCCCTTTGCTTTATTCATCCTCCCTGGGAAGTGCATGGGCAAATATGGTCCCTTGTTTCATGTTCTCTTTTGCTTTTCGTGATTTTATTTGGAACATTGCTTGCTTTTTATCTTTATTTAGATAGTCTTCGTTATATTACGCCGACACAAACGAGTTTGTTAGGCAGTGCAGAACCTTTATCGGCAACGGTCTTCTCGTGTGTATGGATGAATGCGTCATTCGGGCTAGTACAAGCAATCGGGGGCCTTTTTATTATTTTAACCGTCTTCCTCCTTACCATTGGAAAGAAAGCTGAAAAGACGGATCAGCAAAAAGATGTAGAAATTCACAAAGTAAGTTAATGGACAGTGGCAGTAAAGGAGCTTAGCACATGGAAGAAAAAATTGTTTTCTTTGATATAGATGGAACATTAGTAGACGAAGAAAAAAGAATTCCCGACTCAACTAAAGAGTCGATCAAGGATTTGCAGAAAAACGGAATTCATGTTGCCATCGCAACAGGCAGATCGCCATTTATGTTTAAGGAGATTGCTGCTGAATTAAATATCGATACCTTTGTCAGCTTCAATGGCTCCTATGTCGTATTTAACGGTGAAGTAATTTACAAGCGGCCGCTTGAGCGAAAATGGATCGGGCATTTACTTGAGCTATCTACCGAAAATAATCATCCGCTCATTTTTATGGATCATATAAAAGCGACTGCGAGTGTTGATCGAAACGAAATTGTTTATGAATGTATGAAAAAACTTCTCCCTTACTATCCTGAGCGGGATGAAACATATTACGAGACAAGTGAAATTTTTCAAGTGCTCCTTTTTTGCCAGACCCAATTTGAACGTGCCTATACGGAACAGTATAATGGAATCTTTGATTTTGTCCGCTGGCACGAGCATTCAACGGATGTCTTGCCAATGGGAAGCTCAAAAGCAAAAGGGATCGAAATTCTTTTAAAAAAAATGAATGTAAAACGTGAAAATAGCTACGCTTTTGGCGATGCATTGAATGATATTGAAATGTTACGGACGGTCGGGATGGGCATCGCTATGGGAAACGGGCTTCAAGAGGCAAAACAAGCTGCCAAGTATGTAACAAAAAGTGTATCAGAAGATGGCATTTGGCACGGACTAAAATATGCCGGCCTGCTGTAACCCATTTCTTCGATCCGAATAAATAGCCGACAATTACTCAAGTAATTGTCGGCTATTTTTATTTTTGTCTAAAAAAACCGTCGATTCGTGCCGATATAAAGTCTGGAATAAGCTTAGGGGGGCACAGCATGAAATCAAAAATACGGTTACCTGCATGTTTCATTGTGCTTGCGTTATTTTTTAGCACAATTCAGCCGGCCGTTTTTGCTGCGGGGACAAACACAGGTACAGTTAATGCAACAAGTTTAAATGTCCGAAGTTCGGCAAGTACAACTGCAAAAGTGATCGGCTCATTAAAAAATGGGACGAAGGTAACGATACTGGCAGAAAAGAATGGCTGGGGACAAATTAGTTACAAAGGGAAAAAAGGCTGGATATCATTAAAGTACATAAAGAAATCTTCATCCTCCAGCAGCCAATTAGCGAGCAAACTGAAAAAGGGAACGGTGACGGCTAGTTCATTAAATGTAAGAACTTCCTATCGGACAACCGCTTCTAAAATCGGCGCTTTAAAAAAGGGGGAAAAAGTAACGATTTTAGCTGAAAAAAGCGGCTGGGGCCAAATTAGCTACAAAGGGAAAAAAGGGTGGATTTCTTTAAAATACATTCAACTGGAATCTTCCAAACCAATCAAAGAAAGCAACCCAAACACAAGTTCAGCGGCAAAGCCAAAACCGGCAATGGTGACGGCCAGCTCGTTAAATTTCCGGTCAGGCCCTGGAACGGCTTACAAGTTAATAGGTACCTTGAAAAAAGGAACAGTGATTAACGTGTTAAAACAACAGGGCTCCTGGTCCAATGTGAAAACATCTTCCGCCCAACTTGGCTGGGTATCAACGAAATATTTAACCTTTAAGGTCGACACGACGAATCCTAAACCCGGCAAGCCGGACAAACCGTCAAAGCCGGAAAGTAAAATTGTTACGATTAAAGCCGATACGCTAAATTTACGAACAGGTCCGGGGACATCGTATTCAACAATAGGCTATGCCTATTATGGCGATGTATTGGAATATGTTGAAACGAGCGATAATGGATGGGTGAAGGTAAAATTAGCGAATGGAAAGACGGCGTGGGTTTCGGGCAAGTACGTATTGGTCACTGAAGGAACGGTTCCAAAACCGAATCCCGGTGAAAACCCCGGTCCGCTTGCCGGAAAACGAATTGTTATCGACCCGGGCCATGGCGGACATGATTCCGGAGCAATTGGCACAAAATATGGAACACATGAGGCCGATTTAACGCTCAGCACGGCAAAGATTGTAGCAGACAAACTTCGACGTGAAGGAGCTACCGTCATTTTAACGAGAACCGACGATACTTACATTACGCTTCAAGGAAGAGTAGATATAAGTCATCGCTATTTTTCTGACGCGTTTGTAAGCATTCATTTCAATTCGGCTGATAGCACGGCAACCGGTATTGAAACATTGTATTATTACAGCAAAAATACAAGTTTAGCGAATGACATTCAAACAAATGTCATTAAAGAAACCGGGATGAGAAACCGGGGCATTAAGTTTCAAAATGTTCACGTCCTCAGGGAAAATAGCCGTCCGGCAGTTCTTGTTGAGCTCGGATTTTTAACGAATCCTCAAGAAGAGTTTCTAATCCGCACATCTAGCTACCAGAACAAAGCCGCAGAAGGCATTATCTGCGGACTTGAAGATTATTTTCAATGATTCATAGAGAAAAACGGCTCATGTCATTGTCGAATGAGTCGTTTTTCTTATTTCTTATTAAAAAAGTGTAAAAATAAGAGGAGTTTTTAATAAAGTAAATAATTATTAAATGAGCAATTTAAAAATTTTCATAGATAAAAAAAGGGAATTTTGTTACACTAGCACATGTAGTATTAGTTTTTTTACCGTTATGTTTCAATTGTGTTACACTCCAGGGAGGGGAAGAGAATGGAAGTTCAATCTGTAAATAAAATGAAATCCAAAATAAAGAAAAAGAAAAGCCACTTGCCTCTGAGGCTCAATATCTTGTTTTTATCTGTATTTGCATTATTCTCGATCCTTATCCTGCGTTTAGGTGTGTTGCAAATTGTGCACGGAGAAGAAAAACGTTTAGAATCAGAAGCGGTTGAAAAGGAAGAAGCGACGAAGGAATCGCCCCGCGGTATCATTTATGACCGCCACCACCGGGTTGTCGTCGATAATAAACCGTTTTTCACCCTCACATACACGAAAACAAAGAGCACGACCCCAGAAGATACCATGCGGGTCGCTAAATGGCTTTCCCGCTACATAAAAGGGGATCAAGATAAAATTACTGAAAGCGATAAGAAAGACTATTTTATTGCCAAACAAAGCCTGAAGGCGAGAGAAGCTTTATATAACGTAATGGAAAAACGCCTTAATGAAGATGAACGGGCCAATTTGGATGCTGCTAAACAATACAAGCTTTTAAAACAAAGAATAACGGCAGGGGATTTGAAACAATTGCCTGCCGATGACGTGCAAGCTTTATTGAAAGCCCATTTGTCAAAAGAAGAGCTGCAAAAAAGCAGCGACGGGCAATATAAGCTTTTAACGGAGCGCTTAACAGAAAACGATTTGAAAAAGTTTGGAAAAAACGGGCTGCAAAAATTAATGGTCAGCCGCCTTTCGAAAAAAGAATTGAAAAAGAGCGACAGTGAACAATATAAAATTTTAAAAGAACGGATTACGAAAGACGATTTAAAAACGTTAACGAAAGATGATTTTAAAGTATTGGCGATCAAGCGGAATATGGATCAAGGTTCCTCATACACCGCCCAACCGGTCATCAAAGGCTTGACGAACGAGCAAATCGCTGTTATTTCGGAAAACCTCGATCAATTGCCGGGCGTGGAAATTTCGCCGGATGCCGACCGGAAATATCCGTATGGCGAATCGCTGAAAACCATTTTCGGCAACATTAAACAAATGCCGAAAGAAAAGCAAGGGTATTATTTAGCGCGAAACTATGATTTAAGCGACCAGGTCGGCGTAAGCGGCCTGGAGCAGCAATATGAAGATGTGCTTAGAGGCACAAAGGAGAAAACCGTTTATAAAATCAATCCAAAAAACGGAGAAACGATCGGGAAGCCGAAAGTCATCCACGGCAAGCGCGGCAAAGATTTAGTGTTGACCGTTGATATGGAACTGCAAAGCAATCTGGAAAAAATTGTGGAGAAAGAAATAAAAACGTCTAGAACGATGGCCGGCAATGAATATGTCGACCGTGCCTATATTGTCATGATGAATCCGAAAACGGGCGAAATTTATGCGATGGCCGGAAAGACATATGACAAGAAAACAGGAAAATTCCATAACGACTCGTATGGTGCCCTATTTAACGCTTATGCCATGGGATCGACGGTTAAGGGTGCTACCATTTTAACAGGCTTTCAAAAGGGTGTTATTCATCCAGGTACTGTCCTGTATGATACGCCATTGAAATTCGGTCAGGGGAAGCCAAAAAAGTCATGGAAAAACATGGGGTATATTGATGACCTCGAGGCATTAAAAATGTCTTCCAACGTCTATAACTGGCGCGTTGCGATGATGCTGGGGAAATATGATTATGATAGAGGCGTTTATTACGGCAAAAGCAAGACGCTCGGTTTTGATGTAATGCGCTATTATTTCAGCCAGTTTGGCCTCGGGGTGAAAACGGGGGTTGATTTTCCAAATGAAGCGACCGGCTATAATGGCGGCTATCAGCAATTAGGGAACATGATTGATATGGCGATTGGACAGTTTGATACATATACGCCGCTGCAACTTGTGCAATATGTATCCGTAATTGCCAATGGGGGGTATCGCGTTCAGCCGCACCTTTTGCAAGAAATTCGCGAACCGAGCCCTTCAACCGATAAGGAAGGCAAATTAATTGAAAAAGTAGAGCCGCACATTTTAAACAAAGTCGATATGAAAGAAGAGTATATTGATCGAGTCCGGCAAGGCTTTTACCAAGTGATGCACAGCCCTGGAGGAACGGCCTATAAATATGGCTTCCATCAGGCAAAATACCATGATCCTGCCGGGAAAACGGGGACGGCCCAGGTGTATGTCAACCATGGCCAGACCGAAAAATATAATATTACGATGGTCGGCTTTGCGCCGTTTAAAAACCCTGAAGTCGCATTTGCGATTGCCGTCCCGAATGTTTCGACGTATTCCAATAATGATGTTGCGGGAAGAATCGGCACGCAGGCGCTCGATACTTATTGGAAGCTGAAAGAAAAATATAAAGAAGAGAATCAATCGGATAACTAAAAAATCGGGAGATGTCCCGATTTTTTTAGTTTGGCGCTTCGCCAATTGATCGAAGTCTTGCTTCTTATAAGAGAAACAATTGTAGCGTTTTTCCCATTACCACCAACAGCCAACGCAAGCGCACCCGACAATAATTAAGAGAATGAACAGTACGATAATGATGGCGAACCATCCGCCCCAACCTGCCATTATGGACCTCCTCTCTTAAAAGCAGTTTGTCTTTCCTTCATAACATATGAAGGATTAGGAAGCTTTGTAGAGGACAAGAGTGGATAAAGGAGAAAATGGACATTTTTGCGCCATTTCGAAAATTCCACATTTGTACCGGTACAAATCATGGGGTAGTCACATATGTTATGGGTGAAAGCAGTTAATTAACTAATGTTGAAGGAGGAAACAAAATGGCACTTGGATGTGGATTTGGGAACGGCTTTGCATTAATCGTCGTCTTGTTCATTTTGTTAATTATTATTGGATGTGCATGTATTGGATTTGGCGGATACGGCTTCGGCGGTGGTTGCTGCTAATTACAATGATGATTCCCTTGCAAGGAAAAGAAAGACCATCGGACGTTCCGATGGTCTTTCATAGTTTATTTTAAAGCGGCTTGAAGGGCAATTGCATTTTTCTTCATTAATGAAAGATAATCTTCATGATGGTTCACGTCATCTTTTGTTAACGATTCAAGGTTGCGCATCGTTAATGTGCGCGCCCCTGTTTCTTTTTCGACGACGCTTGCGACTTTATTGTTCACATTTCCTTCAAATAAAATGTAGTGAATGTGCTCTTTTTTGACGAGCTTAATGATTTTCTCCAATTGTTTTTGTGATGGTTCCTCCGAAGGCGACAGGCCGGTCACGCCAACTTGTTCTAAACCATAGCGTTTGGCTAAATAACCGTAAGCAGCGTGTGAAACAACAAACGCTTTCTTTGATGATTTGGCAGCGGTGTTTTTGAATGATGCATCCAAATGCTCTAAATCTTTTTTCAAAGATTGATAGTTTTTATTGAATTCGGCTTTTTCTTCAGGTTTTAACGCAATTAATTCATTTTTAATGTTGGCGGCTATTTTTTCAGCAAGGACTGGATCGAGCCAAACGTGCGGATCTTTATCACCGTGATCGTCATGTCCTTCTTCTTCATGTTCTGACGCTTTTATTAAATCGATCCCTTTTGCTGCTTCAATGACTTTCACATTTTCATCTTTAATTGCATCTTTTACTGCATTTGCAAACCCTTCAATTCCAGTTCCGTTATAAATAAATGCGTCTCCTGTAGCGACATCCATCATCGTTCTCGTCGTTGGTTCAAATGAATGAGCGTCTGCCCCCGGGGGAACAATATTTTTAACTTCAACATACTTGCCTCCAATACGCTCAGTGAAGTATTGCAAAGGATAAATGGTTGTAAAGATTTTTAGCCGGCCGGAATGATGATCATTGGAGGCCTTTTTTGCACCGCATCCAGTTAGCAAAACCGAAACAATAAGTAATACTGTCAAGAATCTATATTTGTTTCTCATGATGTTTCTCCTCTCATTTTATACGCACGTTTTATTATAAACGGAAAGACTACGATTTGTAAAACGAAATTGTTACGATTTATCGAAGGACTGTTTAGAGTGTATAATTCTCTTGATTTTCAGTAGATCTGTTATAATATAATGGGTAACAACTGGATTAGAGGAGGCACATATACAAATGAATATCGCTTTTTATTTATTACCAAAAGATGAAGTAAAATACTTAAATCCAGAATCAACGATGAGACAGGCGCTTGAAAAATTGTCGTACCATAAATATACATCGGTGCCTCTTGTTTCTGAGGATGGTCGCTATGTAGGTACGCTGACTGAAGGAGATTTATTGTGGAAGCTCCGGGATGCGCTTGAAATCGGATATGAAGAAGTATTGAAAACGAAATTGAAAAACGTGCCGCAACGGGTTCGCAACATTCCTGTTACCATCAACTCGAACATGGAAGATTTAATTCCTCTTTCAACCGATCAAAACTTTATTCCAGTAACAGATGACAACGGTTACTTTATTGGTATTATCAGACGACGAGACATCATTAAGTATTGCGCAAAAGTCATGCAAGAAAATATTGATTTGAAATAACAGAAGGAAATGTTGCCAGAACTATTGACAAACACAATATTTAGTGTCAAAGTAATAGATGTTAACTACATATTGAATATGAAGTAAGAATAAAGGTGTCTTATAAAAGACTTAATAGGGAATCCGATGGAAATTCGGAGCTGTCCCCGCAACTGTAATTGTGGACGAAATGGGAATATCCACTGTGTAAAGAACGCGCGATGGATCGTGGCTTTTACATGGGAAGGACCAGAGTAGAGCGAAGCATGAGCCAGTAGACCTGCCTTTTTCTTATGCGTTTCTTTTCTTCGGGGATTGAGATGAGAACGACACGGGCTAAAAATGTGATGTACAACTGTGCATTTTTATTTGTGTCGTTTTATAGAGCTCATCCTTGAAGAAGGATGGGCTTTTATTTTTGAAAGGAAGTGTTTCGTTTGACTACCGATACGATGGAAAGAGAAAGAATCATCCAAACATGGATTGAGCCAGTTCTTAGCCGGTTTCCACAATTGCATTCCAGGCCCTATATCGAAAAAGTAATGTCCTTTTTAAACGATCATGAAGATATAAATGAACAGAAGCTTGCCGATGTATTGATCTTAAATAGCCTTGAACGAATAAATGCAAATGAACCGGACTGGACGTTCATGGCGGCATCCGTTTTTTTAAGAAAACTTTACATGGAAGCGGCAAAAAATAGAGGGTTCAATCCGGAGATCAAATATGGCTCTCTTTACACGCTCATTTCACGGTTAACGGATGAAGGGATCTATACACCTGAACTAATAGACCGCTATGAAAAAGAAGAAATTGAAGAACTCGAGGGAGTTATTGATCCTGAAAAAGACAAGCTGTTTACATATATTGGCGTAAGGACGCTGGCTGACCGCTATCTGGCTAAATCGTACGATGGCCGGGTGTACGAGCTGCCGCAGGAACGTTTTATGATCATTGCAATGACATTAATGATCAATGAACCCGTGCACAAGCGAATGGAGTTTGTTAAAGAAGCGTACTGGGCGCTTTCTAACCTGTACATGACGGTGGCGACGCCGACACTCGCCAACGCGGGTAAAAGCTATGGGCAGCTATCCAGTTGTTTCATAGATACGATGGATGATAGCCTGAGAGGCATTTATGATACGAATACCGATGCGGCTACCCTTTCAAAAGGGGGCGGAGGAATTTCCATCTATATGGGGAAAATCAGAAGCCTCGGATCCGATATTAAAGGATTTAAAGGGACATCATCAGGCGTCATTCCATGGGCGAAGTTGCTCAACCAGACGGCTGTCAGCGTCGATCAGCTTGGCCAGCGCAAAGGCGCCATCAGCATTTATTATCCTGTGTTCGGGAAAGATCTTTTTTCGTTTTTGGACAGCAAGCTGAATAACGGGGATGAACGATTAAGACTGCATGATTTATTTATCGGGTTGTCAGTCCCAGATCTATTTATGGAAAAGGTCGAAGCGCGAGAAGACTGGTATTTGTTTGACCCGCATACGATCAGGAAAGTGATGGGATATGATCTGGATGATTTTTATGATGAGGAGCCGGGCAAAGGAAGTTTCAGGGAGAAGTATGAAGAATGTGTAAAAGCGGCGAATGAAGGGTTGTTCGGTGAGCGGGGAACAGGAGGTTACGATGTCGTACCCGCCATTGAAATTGTTAAACGAATTTTAAAAAGCCAGCTTGAGACAGGCGTTCCTTATATGTTTTACAGGGATACGGTCAATCGGGCAAACCCGAATAAGCATACCGGCATGATTTATTGCAGCAATTTGTGCACAGAAATTGCCCAGAACATGAGTTTGACAAAGGTGATTGAGGAAACAACGGAAGACGGAAAGATCATCATCACGAAAGAACCGGGTGACTTTGTAACATGCAATTTAAGCTCGATCTCGCTTGCCCGCGCGGTGAAAGCAGATGTTTTAGAACGATTGATCCCGATTCAAGTGCGGATGCTCGATAACGTCATCGATTTGAATGAAGACCGTATTGAAGTGCCGCAAGCGGTTTTGACGAATAAGAAGTATCGTGCCATCGGTCTTGGAACGTTCGGATGGCATCACCTTCTGGCGTTAGAAGGCATTCGCTGGGAATCGGAAGAAGCGGTAGCGTATGCCGATCAACTTTATGAAAAAATTAGCTATTTAACGATTCATGCAAGTATGGAATTAGCGAAAGAAAAAGGCGCCTACCCTGTGTTCGAAGGATCGGACTGGCAAACGGGCACTTACTTTGACTCGCGGAATTACACTGCCGGAAAATGGCAAAAATTAAAAGCGGAAGTGAAAGAAAATGGGCTTCGCAACGGGTATTTAATGGCAGTGGCACCGAACTCGACGACGGCGATTATTGCGGGAAGCACGGCATCGATCGACCCGATTTTCAAAAAAGAGTACTCCGAAGAAAAGAAAGATTACAAGATTCCGGTTACGGCTCCGGACTTGTCAGCCAAAACAATCTGGTATTACAAATCGGCCTACGAAATCGACCAGCAATGGAGCATCCGGCAAAATGCGGCACGGCAAAAACATATTGACCAATCGATTTCGTTTAATTTGTACGTTAAAAACAATATTAAGGCGAAAGAGCTGCTCAACCTCCATTTAACTGCGTGGAAATCTGGATTGAAAACCACCTATTATTTACGTTCAACGTCACAGGCGGAAATCGATGAATGCGAAAGCTGTTCAAGTTAAATGGCAGGCTCTAATGAGGAGGAGTTTTTAAATGGAAAAATTGCAAGAAAGAAAACTGTACGATGTGGCAGCGCCAAATGCTTCAACCGGCATCATCAACGGGAAGAGCTCGAATGTCTTAAACTGGGACGATGTCCGCTTCTCATGGGCCTATCCGCTCTATAAAAATATGCTCGCCAACTTTTGGACGCCATTTGAAATCAACATGTCAACCGATATGAAACAATATCCGCAATTGAATGAAGAGGAGAAAGAGGCGTTTAATAAAATTATTGGTCTACTTGCTTTTCTCGATAGCATTCAAACGGACTATAGCGGAAGGGTAGCCCACTATTTGACAGATTCCAGTCTCGTCGCTTTAATGACGACCTTGTCCTTCCAGGAAGTCGTTCATAATCAATCCTACAGCTATGTGTTGTCAAGCCTTGTTTCGAAGCAGAAGCAAGATGAAATTTTCGAGTATTGGAAACATGACCCGGTATTAAGGGAACGAAATGATTTCATCGCTGAAGGATATGAACGGTTTGTGAATCATCCGACGCCAAAAACGCTGATGGAGTCGATCGTGTACGACATCATTTTAGAAGGCCTGAATTTTTACTCCGGGTTTGCGTTTTTCTATAATTTGGCACGCAATCAAAAAATGGTGTCGACAAGCACGATGATTAATTACATTAACCGTGATGAACAGCTGCACGTCCTATTGTTCCGAAATATATTTAAAGAGCTGCTGAACGAATTCCCCGAACTTGACAATGAAGAAACGGAGAAGTTTGTCCGAGAAACGTTTAAGCGGGCAGCAGAGCTAGAAATCAATTGGGGACGTTACATTATCGGAAATAAATTCATGGGCATTACCGGTTCTGAGCTTGAGGCGTACATTAAGTTTATGGCAAATAAACGGGTGAACGAACTTGGGTTTGAGCGGCCGTTTGAAGGCTATCGCGAAAATCCGATGAAATGGATTAAAGCTTATGAAGATGTCGACAGTGGCAAAAGCGATTTCTTTGAACAAAAATCACGTCAATACACAAAAGTATCCGATGTCAATGGTTTTGATGAGTTATAAAAGCAAGCTGGGGTCAAAATGGCCTCAGCTTGTTTTTGCGAATAGCGGGAAGTGTTTTTGCATATATTTTAGTAGATTATGTGACAAGCATTTCGCTTTTCCTATTTTTCATCGTTTTTTAAGAAATGGAGCGTTCCAATAATGCTATAATAGTGATGCAGCTTATATACGGAAAGTGGGTTCAGCATGCATGAATTTATCGTATCGATTTTAGAATGGATTGTTAGTTTAGGCCATCTTGGCATTGCACTCGGTTTAATGATTGAGATTATTCCAAGTGAACTTGTATTATCTTATGCAGGCTATATGATGTCTCAGGGCCACCTTACGTTCACAGGCTCGGTCATCGCCGGAGTAATCGGAGGGACAATCGCCCAGCTGTTCCTATACTGGGCAGGAGCGTACGGAGGACGTCCGTTTCTCGAGAAATACGGCAAATATATATTAATCAGTAAAAAACATATTGACATATCAGAACGATGGTTTGAAAAATATGGAGCAGGTGTGATCTTTTTTGCCCGCTTTATTCCAGTTGTCAGACATGCCATTTCAATCCCGGCCGGCATTGCCAAAATGTCTTTTGTCAAATTTACGACGTACACGACACTTGCGATCATTCCATGGTCGATGATGTTTATTTATTTAGGCAGTACGCTGGGGAGAAACTGGGAGAATATTAAAACGGTCGCTGCGCCTTATACGAAACTGGCAGCAATTATTGCCGCCGTTCTGATCGTTGCCGTTATCATCATTAAATTAATAAAAAACAGCAAAAAAAGACCTGCTTAAAGATCATTCTTTTCAGGTCTTTTTGTTTGCTGTCAAGTGGAGATCCATTAGTGCTTGCTGGAGTGTGCTGCTTATTGAAAGGTTGCTAAAATCAATTCCTAAATTCACGGCGGTTTGCGCGACTTCGGGCCGGATGCCGGACAGTGTCGTTTCGACGCCTATTAGTTTTAATGTCTGGATCACCTGAAAGATTTCTTGAGCAACCATTGTATCCATAATGGCAACACCAGACAGATCAATAAATAACCGGCTAATTTTTAATGACGTGCATTGTTGTAAAGTCGATTCCATAATATATTTTGCCCGTTTCGTATCAATAACGCCAATAAGCGGCAGGACTCCGATTTCGTGCGCGATCGGAATAATCGGTGAACTCAGTTCGTTAATCAATGCTTCCTGGGCGACCAATCTCGTTGTCGTAATTTCATTATAAGATTCGGTAAATCTTTCGATCACTTCATCAAGAGTAGAATTGATCTTCTTTTCCCACTCGATTATATCGGATGGTGTAATCTGTAACGTTGTGTCATTTACAAATGAATGGATTTTGTCCCAAAATACATTGCGGAAAACTTTGAATTGATGAATCACTTCATAAATGGGCGTATCGGTCCTTACTCTCTCAGAAGCCGTCTTTTGCGCCCATTCGTTTAATTCTTTTATAGTGTTCGGGGCATCCAGCAAAGAGCTCGAGAGAATTTGAATCACCCATTGATTCGTCTTTCGCAGGTGATCAGCATCTTTTTCCAATGAATAGACGGAGTTTTTGCTATATTTTCGTTTGCCCAGCCATTCGTCCGTTATTTCATTTGCATGGGAAATTAAATAATCGTATAACGCTTTGTTTTTATCATGCATTTCCTTCACCTTTTATCGTTTGATTCGGAACATACCGTATTCTTTTACCCTGCTCATCAGAAAATGAAACATTCCTGGTTGAAATTTTATCGAAGAACGCATATGAATGACAATGGCCAATAAGCAGAGAAAGGAGTGCCCGGAAATTGGCGCTCCTCGCGAATTTACTCGGCTGATCGCCGAAATCCTGCACGTTCAGCTTCTTTTACTGTGCAAAACCATTGCTCCGGTTTGGTAATACGATAATACCTTCCTCCTGGCACATGGTAGATTTTGTCGCCGTGGGTGGAAATATTGCCTTTAATGTTGCAGCCAGAAGGATGATCTTCCGTTTCCAGGCGCTCCTTCGGTTGCTTCGCCTCTTTTTTAGGGTGAAAACCGTCCTCCTGGACATAGTTTTCAAGACTCCAAATACCGATCCCTTTTTCGCGGGCGGCCCGCTCGATCTTGCGATAACGGTCGACATATTTCGTGTTAGGCGCAAATACATACGCCACTCTGGCAAGCCCTTTTTTAAGCAGTTCTTCTTGAACGCTTTTTCCGTCCACATATACATAAGCGAGCAGGCGGCCATATTTGTCACGTTCACTCACATCAAGTTCCAGCTCAACTTTTTTTCCGGTTAAGAGCTTTTTTGTCAATTGGCTCGCTTCCGGTCCAAAAGGCTGTACCGGTTTTGTCGGATGGACACTTTCAGGAGTATCAACGAGCAAAAAACGGACGGTTTCTTCCTTATTGTTTACGTTCACTTTAATGGTGTCTCCATCAATTACTCGAATTACTTCTGCCGGAACAATGCTTTTATGTTTTTCTGCTTCTTCAGTATGCAGTGGTGAAGTAGACGCGCCCTGTTTAGAAGATGAAGAGGTTTCTGTCGTCCCGCAGGCGGTTAATAGTAAAAGAAAGGCTAAACATAACGTTCGCAAAAAATGGTTCATATCTCTCAATCCTTTTCAAAGTTCATGATGCACCTTTTAATCATAACAGTTTAGGGAAGTAAATAAAGAGAAATATGCGAACACTATAGATAATTAGGAAAGGGGGGCACGCTTTTGAAATTCCTTCGTATGATCATCTTCACATTGCTATTTGTAATGGTTGCCGCATTAATTGCCGGATGCACCGGCCGACAAGAGGCGTCTATTGAATTGAAGAATACAAATGGTGAAATCGTTCATATTTTCCCCGGGGATCAACCTGCGCTTATTTTTTTCTTTACTACAGCTGGCTGTGACCTTTGTAAAAAACAGCTTACTCTTTTAAAAGAAAATGTGAAAAAATTTAATGATATGGATGTCAATATTTACGCTGTAAGTAGCGATACAATGAAAAGCCTTAAATATTTGCACGATGAATTGGAACCGCCGTTTCCATTTTTATCTGACCCTGAATTTAAGTTGATCGAGCATATGAACATGCGAAATGATACGGTTCCTTACCGGGGATATGGTATGCTGGATAAAAAGGGAAAAGTGATCTTTACAAAAAAAGATAATCATTGGGCTGAACATATGACAGAAACATCAAATGTCATTCATCAGAAATGGAGAGAGATGAAAAAATAACGAAGGGGAGAGTGGACTTAATGGATCAAAGATTGTGCAACCTTGTTGGCATTCAATATCCGATCGTACAGGCGGGGATGGCAGGGGGCCCAACGACACCGGAACTTGTTGCAGCAGTAAGCAAGGCTGGCGGACTTGGGACACTTGGCGCGGGTTACATGAACGCTGTAGCGATCAAGGAGTCGATTAAAAAAATAAAGGAGTTGACGGACCAGCCATTTGCCGTAAATTTATTTTTGCCCGAAGAATTCGTCGTGGATAGGCAGCAAATTCATCGAATGCAAGAGCGCTTAAATACATATCGAGAAAAATTAGACCTCCCTTTAAGCCCACAAGTGTCAAAATATGGGGAAGATTTTCAGGAACAGCTGGAAGCCGTTATCGAATCGGATGTCAAAATCATAAGCTTCACATTTAACTGTCCTTCTCAAACGATCATGAACAAGTTAAAAGAACACGGCATTACGGTTATTGGAACGGCAACAACCGTAAAGGAAGCGGCCATATTGGAAGAAGTGGGCGTTGATGTGATCGTTGCGCAAGGAAGCGAAGCGGGTGGGCATCGCGGAACATTTATCGGAAGAGAAGAAGAGGCCCTGATCGGAACGATCGCTTTAGTCCCGCAAATTGTAGACAAGGTGAACGTTCCCGTCATCGCGGCCGGAGGCATTATGGACGGAAGAGGGCTAGTTGCTTCCCTCGCCCTCGGGGCGGCGGGAGTGCAAGTAGGAACGGCCTTTCTAACAGCGGAAGAAAGCGGAGCAAGGCAGTTGCACCAACAGGCCATTTTGGAATGCGAGGAAACGGATCTTCAATTGACAAGAGCATTTTCCGGAAAGATGGCAAGAGGAATAAGAAATTCGTTCATGGCTGAAATGGAGAAGGAATCCGATTTGCCTCCATACCCTGTCCAAAATGCGTTAACGAATGATATACGAAAAGCTTCCGCTGCCAAAAAGAACAGGGAATATGTCCACATGTGGGCGGGCCAGGCGGCGCCAATGGGCAAAAAACAGCCGGCTGCAAAAATCATTGAAACGATTATGAGCGAAGCAAAAACGATCGTACATGGGATTCGTTTCTAGCAGAAACCTCCGCCAAAATTTCATTTAATGGCGGAGGTTTTTTCGCGGGCATGTCGTGCAACATGTTCCGTTCTCTGTCCGGTAATATAAACAACATGTTTGCCGTTGCCGTTCTTGATGATTATGTTCGAATCGGAAAAACGGATTTTTTTTCATCGTGCCGAAGTGATACGGCTCAGCATCGTGAATGATAAATTGATAGTCATCTTGTATTCTCTTTTGAATGGATTCGGAATGGTTTTCCTTTAACCACGTTTCATATAGCCAGACGATGTAAATGCGGGCATTTTCCCATAACATTGCTTTTGGCGCTCTCGTTTCTTTTGCGAGATGTTCCAGCATGATCGTCATATTGTCCGCAAAGAGCGTTTTTACAATCGCTGAACGCCACTGCTTTCGATTTCCTGTCAAAGATGTTCCGTGGAGGTTTTTCAGCGTGAACGAAGGAAGCCACATATCTTCCGCTTCCTGGTCGATAATGACGATGTTGTTCAATCGCATGTCAAACGCTTTGTTTAACATTGTCATTGCATAAAGTGAAGACGTGAGGCCGCAAAAGGCATAACGTTTAAAAAACAGCGATGCAGTAACGGTTAATTCATTTGAACCTATTTTCCTCCCCGCCTTATTTAGGAAGTTTAGCAACGGCTCGCGGAACAATAGGTCGCCAGCGGGATAGACCGGGACATTGATTGGAATGTGAAATTGAAACCGGTAGTGGTCTGTTAAATAGGATTGTTCTTCGATTGTCCAGCCTAAATGATCAGGCATATTGGTTTCTTGCCGCATTTCGAACCATTCTCCCCTTTCCATACGGAATGCACATCGGTGTCCCGAAGAGCGGATCTCTTGTAATCTGGCAAGGCATGCGGAAGACGTCTTGAACGAGCTTTTCCGTCATGACTTCTTCTGGAGCCCCCTGGCTGTATACCGCTTTGTTTTGAATAGCGACAAGATGGTGGGCATAACGGCAGGCAAGGTTTAAATCGTGCAACACCATGACAATCGTCCGTTTTTCTTTTTCGTTTAATTCAAATAGTAGATCAAGAATTTCAATTTGATGTGTCATATCAAGATAGGTTGTCGGTTCATCCAAAAGAATCGTGTCAGTTCCCTGGGCAAGCGTCATGGCAATCCATGCGCGCTGGCGCTGGCCGCCTGAAAGAGAGTCAACGGGACGCTTTTTAAACGCCGTCATATTGGTTGCCTCAAGCGCATTTTCAACGGCCGCTTCATCTTCTTCCGACCATTGTTTAAGCCAGGACTGGTAAGGAAAGCGGCCTTGTTTTACTAACTGAAGAACGGTTAATCCTTCGGGCGCGACCGGTCCCTGGGGAAGGATGGCTAATTCTTTTGCTACTTCTTTCGTGGAACGTTTCGCAATTTCTTTTCCATTTAAAATGACCGCTCCGCTTTTTGGCTGCAAAAGGCGTGCCATCGAACGGAGCAACGTTGACTTGCCGCATCCGTTACTGCCGATAAAAACGGTAATTTCCCCTTTTGGGATCTCTAAATGAAGGCCATCAATAATGTTTTCTTTTCCGTATGAAAGCGTTAAGTCATCCGCACGCAAAACAGTCATTTCCATCCACTCCTTATCCGTTTGTTTTAAACAATAAATAGAGAAAATATGGCGCTCCCACCGCTGCCGTAAATACTCCAGCAGGGACTTCCAAAGGAGAAAACAGCGTTCTGCCTGCCAAATCAGCGATGAGTACAATCAGTCCGCCGATCAATCCTGAAACCGGAAGCAATCCTCCAAAGGAAGAACCGACGAGCCTTCTTGCAATATGTGGCCCGATCAGGCCGACAAATCCAATTGCGCCGCTAAATGCAACGGCAGACCCGGCGAGGGCGGTACAGATCATTAAAAATAAAAAACGTTCACGGTTTGTATTTACACCAAGTCCTGTCGAAAGCTCATCTCCCAGTTCCTGAACATTCAGCCTGCGCACAAGGACGGCTAATACCGGTAGGGAAAGGATGAACCATGGAAGGAGGCCGTTCACATCTTGCCATGACACACCGTTAACTGAACCGGTGAGCCAGATCGTTGCCTGGCTGGCCGCATAAATCGGGCCTAAAATAATCATTAAGGTTGTCAAAGCCTGGAAGGCAGCCATTAATCCGATGCCGATGAGTACAAGGCGCGTCGGGCTTACCCCTTTTTTCCAGGCGAGAAAGTAGATAAATAGTGCGGCGATCGTTGCCCCGATAAATGCAAAAACCGGAAGATAATGAATACTGACCGTTAACGCATTGCTTTTATTACTAAACATCGTAATGAATGTAACGGCTGCAAATCCTGCACCTGTCGATATGCCGATCATGTCCGGTGACGCTAAAGGATTTCGAATCACTCCTTGCAAGATCGCACCGCTAAGCGCGAGAGAAGCACCGGCAATAAAAGCAATTAGAATTCTCGGAAGCCGGAATTTTTGGATGACGGTTTCATTCATTTCCGAGCCGAAACCGAACAATGTTTTGGCCGCCTCTAAAGGAGGAATATGTAGCTCGCCAACACTGCTACTTACGATCATGACGAGAATAGTAATGATACATAGTAGCAATGTTAAAAAGAACACTCTCTTATCCAGTAAAAACGAAATTTTTTTTGAGCGAAGAATCCAATATTTGTTCATTTGAATTTTCCTTTTCGTGCAATGTAAATAAAAAATGGCGTGCCGATAATGGCGGTCATGACACCAACAGGAACTTCATCCGGCATAATGATGAATCGTGCGGCAATGTCAGCTGCGACTAATAAAATGCCCCCGATTACACCGCTATACGAAATGACCCATCCGTGATGGGACCCGACAAGAAAACGGGCGAAATGCGGTACGACAACACCGATAAAGGCGATTGGACCGGCAACGGCGACGGACCCGCCGCACAATAAAATGACAAGAAGGGTCGCAAGTAGCTTAAATGCACCGGTTCGCTGGCCAAGGCCTTTTGCTACATCTTCGCCAAGGGAAAATGTATTAAGCTGCCGGGCTAGAAAAAGCGCGCCGATCCACGAACAGACCAGATAGGGTAATACTGGTGCGAGCAGCTCAAGCTTTCTTCCTTCGACAGATCCGGCGAGCCAAAACAGAACCTCTTCTAATCCTTTCTCATTTGAAACAAGCATTCCCTGGGTTAAGGAAGCGAACAACGCGGCCATTACCGCACCTGCAAGAGTGAGCCTAATTGGCGTTAATCCTTCCCGTCCAGCAGAACCCAATGCATAGACAGAGATACCGGCGATCCCAGCGCCGAGAAAACCGATCCACATAAATTGCTGAAGCGAACTGATGCCTAAAAAAGTGACGGCTGCAACAATAAAAAAACCGGCTCCCGCATTAATTCCAAAAAACTCCGGAGAGGCGATAGGGTTCCTCGTGATTGCCTGTAAAATGACGCCGCTAATCGCGAGGCTAACCCCGATGACGGCACCAATGATAGCCCTCGGCACTCTCGACGTTTTTACAATGATTTGCGCATTGGATCCATCGAAATGGGTATAGGCGCTGATTGCCGTCTCCCAGCTCGTATCCGTATAGCCCGAGACAACGCTTAATGCCATAAGCAAACAAAGGAGTAGCATCCCGACGAACAGCGCAATAATTTTCAATCGTGTTGAATGAATGATTCCGTTCATTGTTACCTCTACTTAAACAATATTTTCATTTTCTAGTTTAGTAGAAGAAGTTTGATGATGTCAATGAATTTGAAAATCATTATCAATTATATATTGACACAGTTACTCTATACATTTATGATACTAACTGTAAATGATATTCATTATCAACAAAAGATAGGGGAGAGAAAGAAAATGGTTTCAAAGGCTACATATAAAAAAATGGGTATCTTTTTCATGACGCTCATTCTCTTGCTATCGCTATCGGCTTGCGGAGGAAAAGATGGCGGAAACGAAGAATCATCAAACACTGATTCTTCAAAGTCGTACACGGTTAAGCATGCAATGGGTACAACAAAAGTGAAAAGCCATAAACGAGTTGTCGTTTTAACGAATGAAGGAACCGAAGCTGTGCTCGCCATGGGAATTAAACCTGTTGGCGCGGTTAAATCATGGGAAGGAGATCCGTGGTATAACCATATTAAAGATAAAATGAAAGGCGTTAAGGTCGTCGGTGAAGAAAGTAACGTCAACCTTGAAGCGATCATGGCATTAAAGCCGGACTTAATTATCGGGAATAAAATGCGTCAGGAAAAAATTTATGGTCAATTAAGTAAAATCGCGCCAACTGTATTTTCCGAAGATTTAAGAGGAAATTGGAAGGATAACTTCAAACTTTATGCAAAAGCGTTAAATAAAGAAAAAGAGGGTCAAAAAGTATTGGATGACTTTGACAATCGCGTCAAATCGATCAAAGAAAAGGCTGGAGATAAGCTGAATACAAAAGTTTCCCTTGTTCGCTTTATGCCGGGAATCGCACGGATTTATTACAAAAATACATTTTCAGGGGTAATTTTTGACCAGCTCGGCTTTGCCCGTCCTAAAGTCCAGGATAATGACGGCTTTGCCGATGACGTTACGAGAGAGCGAATTCCGGATATGGATGGGGATATTATGTTCTACTTTACGTACGAGCCGGGGGATGGAAAAGGGACGAAAATGGAAAAAGAATGGACGAATGATCCATTATGGAAAAACTTAAGCGTTGTTAAAAAAGGCAATGCCCATCGCGTGGACGACGCGGTTTGGAATACTGCGGGAGGCGTCATTGCCGCAAACCTGATGCTCGATGACATCGAGAATTATTTTCATATTAAATAAGCTGGCAAAACCATCGGAACACGTATCCGGTGGTTTTTGATATATTGTCACATCTTACCGTAGAAGGAAAACGCTTTCAATCGTATGATGAAAATAAGAAAAGCTACGTAGTTCTGCATCCTACAAAATGAGAGGAGGCATTTGTATGAAAAAAGACCAACTTGAAAAAGAGCTGCAAAAGAAAGAGATTTTGATGAAAGACGAGCAAACAGGCTGGTATTACGAAGACCATATTACGGCGATCATTAAACGAGCGGAAAAAGATGGGGCATTCGATCATTTGCCAGGGAAAGGAAAACCGATCCAATTTGATGATGATGACATTTCCTATAATCCGCAAAAACGTTTGAACAAAATCATGAAAAATAATCATATCCTTCCGTCATGGGTAAAATTGAGCAAAGAAATTGAAGCATTGAAAGAAGAATTGAAGTCATATACAGTGGAATACAACATTCGAAAAACGGTTGAAGAAATCAATAAAAAAATCGTAAACCACAATCTCAGCTGTCCTCCGAACGCGCAAAAGCGAAAATTAAATATTAACGATTATTTATAAGCAAAAGCCGCTGTGAAAAGTTGTCGCAGCGGCTTTGTTTTGCCCATAAAGGAGTTGTCAAGGACAAAAACAAGAGACGATGCCTGAATATGTCCAAGAGAGGGGTTCTCAAGGACAAAAAACAAGAGAGAATG